>JBKJZK010000229.1:0-4803 GCA_046715215.1 Nitrospiraceae bacterium | reverse complement strand
GTGCAATGCGGGCACCGTGTCGATCCTGTGATCTTGCAGAACCAAATCCGGCCGCAGGTCGAAAGCCAGCGCATAAGACCGGTGGAGCATAAGTACTCCGTGAAGACAGTTATGTTGGATGAAGTCGCATGATCCACAACAACGGACATAGAATGACCGGCTGTCCCCCTAGCCCGTTGCCTCCCGCACCCAGATCCACAGGTAAAGAAACCTGATGCGTTGTGTGTGATTAGGAAAACCGCCAGGGCGAGAAGGGAAGACTCGCGCCGTGGGCGATACCGCTAGGAGGTCGCTATGAAACTATATTTGGACACCGCGAACGTAAAGAAGTTTCAGGAGACCGCGAATCTTGGCGTGCTGGACGGTGTGACGACAAACCCGTCGCTCGTGGCGAGTGTGCGGCATCCCCAGCATGTAGTCGAGGCGGCTCTGGTCGGTGGGCATATCTGTACCATGCCCTTTTCGATTTTCCGGCAGCTGGTCAAGCATCCTCTCACCGGTCTCTGTGTGAAAAAGTTTCTGGTCCGCACATCTAGGATAACAGTAGGACACCGCGCAGGATGCTCAAAAAGGCCAGACATCTCACCCGCCCAACCCTGGCGCGCCGAGACTCGCCTTGTCCCAAGCAAGGCCGCGGCGAGCGAGATGGCGAAGGCGTATGCTTCGGTACGTTGAGCTTCTGAGCGAAGCGAGAACGCCGCCGGCAGATTTTTTCAGCATCCTGCTAGAGGAGGAATTCCGTTATGAACCTGAAAGGTCTTATTCATCGAGAGCTCGGTGAGGGACTGACTGAAGAGGAGTTGGCCTCTGCAGTTGGGGTCTCCGTGCGGACGATCGAGAACATTTTGGCCGATAACCTCCCCCAAGATCCGGCAATCTGGAAAACATTTGCCCGGTATTTTCGCATGGATGCGGATTTCCTGCGCACCGGTGGCCCGCCATACCCGGAGGGGCTGTTCGAACTCACAGAGAGCACCCACCACTCCCCTGTCGGCGAGATGAGGAAGGTGCCGCTGCTGAGCTGGGATCAGACTGACCAGATGGTCAAGAGCAACGAGCCGCCTCATGTCATCCACGCTGAAGCGATGCTCGAAACAGACGTTCCAGGGAAGCGTACCTTCGCCATGCAGGTGAGAGACAATTCCATGCAGCCTCTCTTCAGCGAGGGCGAAATCATTTTCGTAAATCCTGATCTTCCGAGTGAGCCCGGTCATTACGTGTTGGTCGAGAGTGAGGACGGCCGCCCAGATGGGACACTCTTACGGCAGCTTAAGGAAATCGGCGGACAAGCCATTCTTCATCCGCTCAATCGACGGTACGAAGATCTCCCCATGACAAAACAACAGCGTGTCTGGGGCCGAGTCGTACGGTTGAGGAAGAATCTTTGAAGAACGAGGGTGACCGTGAAGACGTGCAATATGGATCGATCGTGGGTTGTAGGAGAATGGGTTGCCGCCTGTTCGTGGCTCTCTTGTCCAGCGCGCCGTTCCTTGTTCCATCATAGGAGCCGTCGAGAAGCGCATTGAGTCTCTTAAAATCGAAAGGAGAGAACCATGAGACGGAAGTATTCTATGGCTACTGGCAGTGCTGACAGTGTGGTGGATCTCAGCGGCATCTGTCGGTGACGCGGCTTCTGCTTCTGAGCAAGCTGACCCTCAGCTCCTTCACGGAAATCGGGTTCTACTTGGCACCGTAGAGGAAGTCAGAAGCGAACAGGCACGAATCCATACCGCTGAGGGGACGCCTCGGTTCATTCCCATGGGGGTACGAAAAGCCAAGGAACTTCCGGCGCTGAAAAAGGGGGATCGGGTCGAGATCACCGTCAACGAGCAAAATCTGCTCGTCGATGTGCATTTGATCGGGGAGTCGAGCTACCATCGTGTCGTTGAAGGTCAACTCACCCAACCGCTGGTGACGGGGCATGATCGGGCGGTTCTTCGCACGACCCGAGGTAAAGAAGAGTCTCACTTCATCAGGCCGGTCGCACGAAGCAAGGTGGCCTCCGTTCCTGTGGGCGCAGATGTCGTCTTTTTGATCGATGAGCTGGACAAGATCGTTGACGTGACCTTCGGCACCAAGGAGGCGGTTCATCGCGCGGCGGAGCTCTGGCAAATGAAAACTCCCCTAAAGGGCAACTTCGACAGAATTATTGGTGTGATCCTGACGCCCTTGGAGAACAATCGAATTGCCATCCGGACAGAAGGGGGCACAGAGCAACCGTATGAGGTGCGTCCCCTCGCTCAGAAGAGGCTGGCGAAACTCTCCAAAGGCGATGCGGTGGTGCTTTTGGTGGACGATGAAAACAAAGTGACGGACGTGGCGATTCCACCCAGCGAGAGCGACCCACGATAAACATAGGGGTCAGGCGTCTGGCGCAGGCGCCCAGGACGAAGACAATACGGTCACGGATATTGCGCGTGCTTCGAGTAACTCGACGTGAGGATTGACCAAGAAATAAGGAGGGAACCATGAGCGTCGATGGCGTACCAGTTGGAGGATTGAAGACCGTGGGGCAAATCGTGGCCACGAACACCTTGACGTTTCAGGAGGGCCAGGATGGGTTGGCGATCGCGGTGGCTTTGGTGTCCAGCCATACACCAGGCGCCCCGGTCGTGGATCTCGTGGGCAAGTATCTCGGCTTCATTAATGAATTTGACGTCATGCGGGCGTTGGACGCGGGAAAAGACCTCAGCAAGCTTACAGCTAAGGAGATCATGCGGAAGGATCGCCTCGCCGTGACCGCTTCCACAAAAATTGCGGACGCCGCCAAGCAGATGGAGAAGCACAGTGTGCTGAGCCTTCCCGTCGAGAAGGATGGGACCGTGGCCTACTCGGTGAGTCGCCATGATCTCCTGCGGGCGTGGATTGGGCTGGGGCTGGGCATGGGCATTGACCCCTAACAGGATGCTCAAAAAGGCCGCCAGCGACGTTCTCGCTTCGCTCAGAAGCTCAACGTACCGACGCGTACGCCTTCGCCTCTTCGCTCGCTGCGGCCTTGCGTGAAGCGACAGCCAGCCATAGACCGGGATGATGATCCTGTCATTGGCGTGCCCGCAAAGGTCAGGCTTGCACGCGACGAACGAAGACGGAAATGAGGTTATGATGAAAACGCCCACGATTGAACAGGGATTGGGAACATTAATTATTACCGGCAGTAGTGGGCGGATCGGCAGTTCGTTCATTGATCGCGTCGGAGACACCTATACGGAGATGGGCTTCGACCGCGTAGGGCCGCCCCATCCGCCGCCTGAGACCGAACACGTCATCGCGTGCGACCTCAGCTCGGATGAAAGCGTGCGCGCTGCGCTGGACGAAGTCCGCCGGCTCGGGCACAGGCAGATCGCCTCAATGATCCATCTCGCGGCGTACTATAGTTTCTCAGGTGAGCCAAGTCCCCTGTATGAGCAAGTCACCGTGCGCGGCACGGAACGACTGCTGCATGGACTGCGCGACTTTGAGGTCGAGCAGTTCATATTTTCCAGCACCATGCTTGTGCATGCGCCGTGCGAACCGGGAGAGCATATCAACGAAGATTGGCCGCTCGAACCAAAATGGGATTATCCCAAGTCGAAGGTCGCGACGGAGCAACTGATCTTGCGTGAACGGGGTAACGTGCCGGTGGTGTTTCTGCGCATCGCCGGTGTGTATGACGATCGCTGCCATTCGATCCCGATCGCGCATCAGATCAAGCGCATTTACGAACAGCGCTTCATCAGCCACATTTTTTCCGGCGACCTCACGCATGGAGCGTCCTTCGTGCACATGGAGGATATGGTCGAGGCATTGGTGCTCGCCGTCGAGCATCGCAAGGACCTTCCGCCAGTCACCACGCTGCTCATCGGCGAACCGGACACGCTCAGTTACGATGAGCTCCAACGCGCCATCAGCCGCGGGCTTCACGGCCAAGAATGGACGACGTATCGCATTCCCAAGGCATTGGCCAAGTTTGGCTCCTGGCTCCTGAACGTATTGCCCGGCCCCGACCCATTCATCAAGCCGTGGATGATCGATATATCTGACGATCATTATGCGCTCGACACCTCCCGCGCCCGCATGCTTCTCGGCTGGGAGCCGCGCCACTCGCTGCGCAACACCTTGCCGACAATGCTCAACGATCTGAAGTCCGACCCGGCGGGCTGGTATCAGGAAAACGATCTGAGGGCAACGCCTATTCCGGATGGTTTGCCCTGGCCGCATGTCGCGAACATACTTCTTGGTCTGTGGCTCATGGGGACCGCGCCGGCCCTCGGCATGACCGTGCCCGCGCTGCTCTGGAGCGATCTCGCGAGCGGTGCGGCGGTCATTCTATTCAGCGCGCTCGCGATGCGTCATGCGTGGGCTGCATGGACCGTGTGCGGTGTGGGTCTGTGGGTGATGAGCGCGCCGCTATTGTTCTGGGCGTCGAACGCCGCCGTCTACAACAACGACTTGCTGATCGGCGCATTGCTGGTCACCTTTGCGGTCATTGTCCCGCAGCTCGGTCGTGACGGTCCCGGCTCCGGCGCTCCCCCTGGTTGGAGCTACAATCCTTCCGGTTGGGTGCAACGGTTGGGAATCGTGTTCCTGGCGATGGCCGGATTTTTTCTCTCTCGCTACATGGCGGCGTTTCAACTCGGCCACATCGTGTATCCGTGGGACCCGTTCTTTGGCGAGAGCACCAGCCGCGTACTCACCTCGGACATCTCGAAAGCCTTTCCGGTGTCCGACGCCGGACTGGGCGCGCTCTCGTATCTGCTCGACGCCCTGGCCGGGCTGATTGGCGACCGGCGGCGCTGGCGCACCATGCCGTGGATGGTGGTGCTC
>JBKJZK010000228.1:0-8511 GCA_046715215.1 Nitrospiraceae bacterium | reverse complement strand
GCACCGGTGTATGGGTGGTAAACACCGTGCTCCGGCGAACCGTTTCGCAAGCGTCCGCGTGCGTCGATCCCTTCTGGATCAATTCGCGAATACGCTCCAATGTGAGGAAGGCGGAGTGGCCCTCATTGGCATGCCAGACTGTCGGTGCGATGCCTAATGCGCGAACCATACGGACGCCGCCGATACCCAACAGGAACTCCTGACAGAGGCGCATCTCTTGATCGCCGCCATACAAGCGAGCTGAGAGGGCCCGGTTTTCAGGACTGTTCTCGGGGACGTCTGTATCGATGAGGTAGAGGGGAACCCGCCCGACGAGCACTTTCCAGACCGCTGCAGCCACGACCCGGCTACCGATCTCGACAGTAATCCGGCAGGCGTCTCCTGATGGAGTAAGCGCGGGATGTATCGGCGATACTGCTCGGTTGAACGGTGCGTAGGCTGCCTCCTGCCACCCCTCCGGCGTGATCCGCTGCCGAAAATATCCTTGTGGATACATGAATCCGATTCCCACCAGGGGCACACCGAGATCGCTGGCTTCCTTGCAATGGTCTCCGGCGAGAATGCCCAGGCCACCGCTGTAAATAGGAATGGACCTATGTAGACCAAATTCCGCCGAAAAGTAAGCAATGGTGGGGGCTTTCAAATCGCTGTGCTGCGCTTTGAACCAACTGTGTCCATTCTCACGGTACTTGTCGAATGTCTTGAGGGCGGCAGAGTACAGCCGCATATACGAAGGATCTTCAGCGAGGTGCATGAGCCGTTCAGGCCTGACGTCGGCCAGTAGTTCGACGGGGTTGTGGTGGGTCAGTACCCAGAGGGTTGGATCGATGTGTTCAAACAGCCGACGGGCTTCCGGGGTCCAACTCCACCAAAGGTTATGTGCCAATTCCATGAGGCGTGAGAGACTTGCTGGAATGCCATTCGGTAAACCGGCTGTTGTCTGCGGAGTAGTCACTGCACCTCCTCATTGCTGATGCCGAAATCGGCGTTGTCGTGAGGGAACGGCCTAACAGGATGCTGAAAAAGTCCTCCTGCTGTGTTCTCGCTTCGCTCAGAGGCTCAACGTACCGAAGCGTACGCCTCGCATCTTCGCTCGCTGCGGCCTTACTGGAGGCCTTTTTGAGCATCCTGCCTGATGTGCCCCTGTTGTTCTAAACGTGCAGGCCAGTGATATTCAGGCGTGACCGGCTTTATGCCAGGATGTCCATTCGTCTGAGAATGCCACGGAGGCATATCGTTCGCCAAGTATTTTTGCAACTCGGTTCATCAGTTTGGCGACTCGTTGCATATCCTCCGCGGGAAGATCTTGTCGAAATCGAGGGTGCAGCCCCCACCGAGTTTCCACTTCTTCTCCGGTGACGGTCGACATTACGCTCACCAACTTGATTTCGGTTCCCGTCGGACCTTGTGGCCCGGGCGTCGCGGTGGGGGGTGGTAGTGCAGACGTTGTTGTATGGGTCGCCACGAGGGTGGCTGTACCGACTGTGGCGACTGGGGGGGTGTCTCCGGCCAAGATAGCTTTGATGGCTGGAATCACGGCGCTCGCGCAGACCGTTGCGCCGGAGGACACTTGCGCGTTCCCTGCGATTCCCATCGCGTCGGCGACTCGTCCGCCAAAGTCTTTCAACATCTCGTCTTTCACGGGATTGTTTTCGGTGACGAGGAACCGGTACCGCTCATAAGCCTGCCGACTCTCTGCAACCGCCGCACCGACGGTGAGCATGATTTCTGTTTGGTCGGCGCCGGAACCGAATGCCGGGTCGAGCACGTTCTTCAATTGCAGTGTGACCGCGTCCTCGAGACTGTCCATGAACTGAGGCTGTTCTTTGATCGGCAGGTACAGCGCGGAGAGCCGATCGGTCAGATTGAACATGACTTTGAGAAATTCCAAATAGATGCCCCACTCATCGTGTCGTTTCAATTTCAAGGCCCGCTCCGGGGCGCTCTGTTTCATGACGGTCACGGACTCGCCCGCGACAGCCAGTATGAGTTCGGCAAGCTGGCGAAGCTGTGATTGATGTTCTTGGTTAGCGGTGGCCATAGGGGTCTCCTGTTCAAT
The DNA here is from genome assembly GCA_046715215.1 of Nitrospiraceae bacterium. Taxonomy (GTDB): domain Bacteria; phylum Nitrospirota; class Nitrospiria; order Nitrospirales; family Nitrospiraceae; genus Palsa-1315. Next base: position 6,452 of record JBKJZK010000228.1, on the reverse strand, counting down.
GGCGCGATTATAACGGAGACACGTCCGGCGATCAAAGAGGCCTTTTCAGCAATATCTTGTTCGCTCGGCGCCTCGCGGGTACGATTGCATTGAGCATCCTGCGATTTTGAATGTTGAATTGCGGGGTAGAGAAGGAGATTGCGATGAAGAAATCTAAAGGTGGAATTCTATTCGTTGTCGGATTGCTATCGGTGGTGGGGCTATTCGGCTGTAATCAGGAGACGCCGATAGAGAAGACTAAAGCTGTGGCGGCGTCCGGCAGTGCGGCGACGCAGGCAGCAGGGCAGTCCGCGGTGGATGCGATAAAGACTCCGATGGATAAGGCTCGTCAGACAGAAAGTGTATTGGAGCAGTCAGCTGAGCAGACAGCCGCTAAGATCAAAGAAGCGACGCAGTAGAGCACATGACTGCGCAGGAGAGAATGGGAATAAAAAGGTGTCAGAATTGTTTGAATTGACGGCTGTGAGTTTTGGCGAATAGGCTGACATCTTTATCTCTCAGGTCAAGCAATGAAACTCGTGAGCGCTCCACCCACGTTCATATCAGCCACACTTCAGCCATAGGCTGAAGACTTCCAGAATGAAAACAGGAAGCTTGGGAGCGGTTGCGAATGTGCAATCCACGGACTAGCGATGAAGGTCGCACTTTCTTGCTCTTTCGAGTTTGCCCAACGCCCAATCGCTTTGTCGAACATGGGGGCCAATGATGATGCCATGAGGATCATTTCGGTGTAAGGCGGCGAGCAAGCCTCAGCAGTCCCGTGAATAATACCAAACGGTTTCAGAACCAGTTTCTGCGTATGCCGGGACCCAGCCAGTCGCAATAACAGACGTTCCTCCATCGCCGCTATCACCGCAGATGCTTCCATTTACGATGACGACAAGAAGCCAGAGATCCTTGAGGTCCTTACTATATCGCACATCGGCAACTCTCATGGACGGACGCTTGCCAAGTTGTTCGAACCGCGTGAAAGGAGCCGATATGTCAGGACGTTGATAGAGGCGTTTGTCCCAGGCGTCGGTAAAAAAAGTCATGCTCGTACGCACAAGTTCCAAGTACATCCGAAACTCGCCAGCATCAGCTTCGCTGAGCCACCCGAACATCTCCTTATTTCCGTCCGAATACCGCAGTTTGTACCAGGACCCGCCGCCTGCGTTATCTTCACGCTTATAGACCACAGCAGAAACCTGTTCGTAGCCGTGCTCCCTAGACTCAAGATGCCTCCAGTCTCGAACCACAACTGCTACCGTTGCCTGCAGAGACGGCTCCGCGAACAACGTTACTGGCCCAATCGGCGCACCGGATCTGCCATCATTAAGGTTTTTATGAAGGGCAGGAATTTCTAGAAGGCCGTCCATAAACTCGGATGCATTCACTCCAGAGGCAAAAAGCAACGCCACGAAAAACGTGAATCTTCCGACCATCTTCTGACCTCCCAATTCAACTATGTCGGGTTACATAGCACGACCCAACACAGACCGAACCAAGGGACCACACCATAACGCAGTGGATCAGGTGCTTTCTCTGCGAACCGTTGTCATGTCTAGCACTTCCGTGATTGAGACACGCACTGTAGCTTAACCGTAGCAGAACCATTGTGCTCCATCTGGCTTGATCGGTTTCATCTGCCTCTGGCCTTCGTAAATGTTTGAGATAGAGCCGATGCGGTGAGATCAGGCCCTATAGTCTTTGGGGCATCGGTGGTTTCAAATCTCGCCCCCTCCGCCATTTCTTGATAGCCAAAGCTGGGCAAGCTTCTGGGCTGCCGAAAAAAGAAAAATGTACCGGGAGTCTTTTCAGGACCTTCTGAGGAAGTTCCAGCTTTTCCTCCGTCTGCACCTCGGTGGATTCCCGCTCCTTCGGCAAGGTAGCCATCACCGGCTCCATCTGCTTGCGCCTCTCCGTCTAGTTCGCCGACGCTCTTCAGGTGTGCGCTGAGCGAGGGTTCCCTCGATTGCTTGACCCTACTGAGGGCCTCGCAGATAATAGCCGAGGAAACCGGCGATGCTATTGGAGCATCTGTTCAAGCGAACGAAGGAAGGTGGACGACGCGGACTGTCGTCTGGATGGAAGTGAGCCCTGACACGATTGTCAAAGCCGTGAGGGGAATGAGGACGTCAGCGTAGAGTAGTGTCTCATGGCGATGTGTGTAACTGGTGAAGGGAAGGGGGACTGGAGTATGAAACTGCACGTTGTGGTCGAACAGGATGAGGCCGGCTACTATGCCGCTGAGGTTCCGGCGCTACCGGGTTGTTTGTCTCAAGGGAAGACGCGGGAAGAGGCCATCGCGAATGTCAAGGAAGCGGTCGAAGGTTGGCTCGAAGTGATGGAGGCAAAACAAGCGGTTGCCGGCAGGCGAACGATCGAGGTTGTTGTCTAATGGCGGAACGCCTTAGGCTGTGTTCCGGATCAGAAGCTGTGCAGAAATTCGAACGAGCAGGTTGGATAGTTGCCAGACAACGTGGTTCCCACCTCATGATGGTCAAACTCGGTTATGAATATGCCCTCTCCATCCCCCAACACAATGAACTAGGCCCTGGCCTTCTTCGCAAGCTTATCCGCCAAGCTGATCTCACGGTCGAGGCGTTTAACAGTCTCTAGTCGCCATCTCGCGTAATCCATCGCACGGTTTTACACAATACATCGTTGGCAATATAGATAGCGGTGCATATGAGTAAGAAACCTCAGGATGCTCAAAAAGGCTGTCAGCAAGGCCGCAGGCGAATCGAAACCGGAGGCGTACCCCCGGGGGTACATTGAGGATTTCGATGAGTCGAGAACGACGCTGGCGGGCTTTTTCAGCATCCTGTTACGCCTCGTCGCGCTTTGAAAGGGCGCTGGGAGTATGTTATACAGCGCTTCCCCTGAATGACCGGACTGCTCAACAATTCCTTCCCTCATCTCTATGGAACGAGAAGCCAAAACCTATGTGCTCAAACGGCCGGTTGACGAGGCTGGTCCGCGCAATCTCTCTATCGATTATGCAGCGGCGTTGAATGCTCAACAGCTTGCGGCGGTGACGGCGGGCGAAGGGCCATCACTGGTCATCGCCGGTGCGGGCAGCGGCAAGACGCGAACCTTGGTCTACCGCGTAGCCTATTTGATCGACTCGGGGATCGATCCGTCCCACATTCTGCTTCTGACCTTTACGCGAAAATCATCGCAGGAAATGCTCGAACGGGCCGGTGAACTGATCGGCGTCCGTAGCGAACGTGTTCGTGGCGGCACGTTCCACTCTGTGGCCAATATGTTGCTCCGACGTTATGGCCGGTCCATCGGCCTTGAGCCAGGCTTTACGATTCTCGATCGGGGTGATGCCGAAGACTTGATTGCGTTGGTTCGCGCGCAGCTGGGTTTGAACGAAAAAGATAAGCGGTTTCCTCGCAAAGCGACGATTGCGGAGATGTTCAGCAAGTCTGAGAATACGTTGCGGCCGCTCGCCGAGATCGTGGTCGAAGAGTTTGATCATTTCTCCGACCATCTGGATGCATTGGAACAGTTACAGCGGGGATATCAGGCGTCGAAGCGGCAGCGTCAACTGGTGGATTATGACGATCTGTTGGTGTTGCTGCGGCGGCTTTTGATGGAGGATGAAGCAGTTCGTCGGACCATTTCATCGCTGTATCGATACATCCTGGTGGATGAGTATCAGGACACCAATCGCTTACAGGCGGATGTCATCCGGCATCTCGCCTCTACCCATCAGAACGTGATGGTCGTCGGCGACGACGCGCAGTCGATCTATGGGTTCCGCGGCGCGACGTTCAAGAACATCATGGAGTTCCCGTCGCTCTTCCCCGGCACTACCATCTATAAGCTGGAAGAGAATTACCGCAGCACCCAGCCGATCCTGAATCTCGCGAACACCATTATTGAAGAGGCGAGGGAAAAGTACAGCAAGCATCTCTTCACGAGGAAGCTTGATGGGCCGTTGCCGGTCTTGGTGGAGGCGGCAGGGGAGAATGCCCAATCGCGCTTCATTGCGCAGAAGATTTTGGAATTGCGGGAGGAAGGTGTTCCGCTCGATGAGATGGCGGTATTGTTTCGGTCGAGCTTTCATTCGTTCGATCTTGAAATCGAGCTCTCGCGTCACGGGCTCCCATTTATCAAGCGCGGCGGGGTCAAATTTATCGAGACTGCACACGTCAAGGATCTGTTGGCCTACTTGCGCGTAGTGGCCAATCCCATGGATGCCGTCAGTTGGCATCGAGTGCTCATGCTCATCGAAGGTGTGGGGCCAAAGAAGGCGCAGGATGTCATGGCCACACTCGTGAAGTCGGACAATCCCTATCACGCCCTTCGTGAGATGCCGGGGCGATCGGGGAAAGGGCTCAGGGAGTTAGCCCTGACACTCGAAAGCCTTGCCGGGGCCGGAGACCTGCGGCCAGCCGAGCAAGTGAACCACATTTATGAGTATTACCTTCCGATTCTGAAGGCGCAGTACGATGACTATCCCAAGCGCACGCGAGATTTGGATCATTTACATACGATCGCGGAGGGTTACCAGGGTGTCGAAACGTTTTTGTCCGACCTCGCGCTGGAGCCGCCTGACGGGAGCGCGACTGGCGTCGAGGCACCCGATCACGATGACGAACGACTCGTGTTGTCCACGATCCATTCCGCCAAGGGGCTTGAGTGGCAGTGTGTGTTCGTCATTTGGATCGTGGATGGAAAGTTCCCGTCGGTCTACTCGTTCATTGCCGACGAGGAATTGGAAGAAGAGCGGCGGTTATTCTATGTCGCCGTGACGAGAGCCAAGCGACATCTGTACCTGACCTATCCGATCAATGTGTTTGATAAGGGAAGCGGCATGCTACTGTCGAAACCCTCCCGTTTCCTGGACCCTGTGGCGCCTGCGCTGCTGGATCAGCTGAATCTTATTGAAGAAGGTGGGCGGCAAGATTGGTATTCTCGCGACGATCATTAGCAGGATGCTGAAGAATCGTAAAAGGTAAAACGTGAAAGGTGAAACGTAGGACTGCCGAGTGCTCTTGCTCCGAAACGTTTCACGTTTGACGTTTCACGTCTCACGGATTGCTGACGATGGTGCGTGCGTTGTGCAGAGTGGTTGCGATGGGTCTTTTCATAGGTGGACTTCTCCTTGCGCCGAATGCGGGGATGTCGGAGGAGGGTTTGCCGTTAACCGAGCGGATGTGGCGCCAGGTGCTTAGTGAGGCTCACGCGCTGGGCCTTCCGACGAAGTTCCTCAAGGCAGTCCCACCGAGCTTCGTTCAGTTTGAGTTCGACGATTTGCACAGCTATGCCGCCGAATATCATCTCGGAGAGCATCGGATGGTGCTGAATCGTGCGCTGTCCTTTAATGGAGCCGGCGCCACGTTGCGTCCACTCGGGCGACTCACCCATGCCCAGATCGAAACGCTCTATCACGAACTGTTCCACGCCTATATCGACTACCTGGTGACGGCGGCTGAGGCATCGCCCGAGGTTGCATCGGATCCAGTGCTTGCTTTTGCGAGAGTGCAGCAGGGCTGTCACTATGGAGCGGTGTTGATCACACCGGTCGTGCAGAAGAAGGGTGAAACTGAGGAGCGATTTCTGACCGAACGTGAATCCTGGGAAGCCATCAACGAAACATGGGCGGTGTTTATCGGGTGGATCGTGTGGAACCAGTTGGAGTTGACCGGCAGCGGAGCACGATCGATTCAGAAATCAGGGAAGAGTCAAGATGAGTGGGTGAGTCGTCTCAGGAGGGCCGATCGAGAAGGAACTCTTCGTGGGTATTACGAACCGGAAGATCCCGGTGAGCGGGCCGTCGCTCGAAAGCGGTACTTAGCCCCTGCATCGCGTTTGTCGGAACAAGAAGCCACGGTACTTATGGAGAATGTCATTGAGTTTTCCCCCAGCCTCCTAGCCCGTGCGAGGGGGGTACTTTCTGGTTTAGGCCAAGGGGTTGAACGACATGGTCAGTGCGGATAGGAAAGGACGGATCTTCATAAGTCCATGAAATATCTGTGCGGTGCTTAGGGATAATGGGCTTCGTCTAGCAATGTAGCATGAGGAGAAGCAAAAAGTATGAAAAAGAAAGGACCTGGGAGGATGGCGCCAGGAAAATTTCTTCGCATAGGAAGTTTCTGAGAAGAGCAAGATAATTCTGCTTTTGGGTCTTGACTTCACTAGACTTCATCAATAGAATCGATCGTTTCCTAAACAAGGCCGTGTCCCCCAGCTCACCCCGTTCATCCTTATTCATGAAGGAGGGGGGAGCTGTGCGTGGATCAGCTCGCTTTTCTTTTTTCATCATGCGGATGAAAAAGACAATCATGATTGAGCGCGTAGATTTGTTGTGTCGTGTGCAGGGAGTTTCGGGCAGGTACCCAAGTGGCCAAAGGGGGCAGACTGTAAATCTGTTGCCATCGGCTTCCAAGGTTCGAATCCTTGCCTGCCCACCAAAGCGGGCAAGTGTTAAGGTGTGAGTGCTGAGTTCTGAGTAG
>JBKJZK010000227.1:0-4238 GCA_046715215.1 Nitrospiraceae bacterium | reverse complement strand
GCAGACGCCTCCTGCAATTGCTGCGATCGATCGGGAAGCGGGATTTATTAAAGACGCGTTGAAGTTTTCCTATCTGCTGTTGCGCACAGACGGTCGCACCATTGTGCCACGCAGCCCACAGACCTTCAGGGTCGTGAGCGAACTACGAGAAATGAAGGGGGAGAAGCGAGCCTGGCTATGCAACGAAACAGGACGGCCTGAAGTCGGTCGGCTGGATCGGAAAGCCTCTCCTCACAATGCGGCTGTCGATAGCTGGCATCGCGGCGCTATCGTGCAGATCGAGAGGATTGTGCGCAAGGAGCGAGAAGGGAAAGTCTCAGCACTTGGAAGAATCGAACGCGATGTGGCTGTTGAGATCATCCGTCCCGTCTGAAATTGACCAATCAGAAGAGAAGGAAGGATGCGCCTTCTCGCTTCCGCGCCTCCTGCGGTACCCCTTCCTCGGCGCTCTGAAGCGGAAACCTTCTGGAATTCCTTCAGTTGCGATCGTTCGATCGCAGTGCTTCAGGCAGTTCCAGCTTTCCTTCTTCAGACGCCGGGTGGGGACCCCGCCGCTCCGGCGCAAGTCGCTCGATGCTGCATGCTTCCTATTGCTCTGAGCCGAGAAAGCGCATAGGATTCGCCGCAATCAATTAAACCAAAGGGGTCTGACCCTTTAAGTCCGATTCTGATGCATTTTGTGTGGGTGGAGCCTGAGAACCTCCGCCTTGTGCGTCTGGCAATCGTACTAGCGGTAGCCATCTAACCACCCGGTCGAGAGGGACGCGCGTAAGGGCGGCGCGCGCCCCTCACCGTGACTGTTCGGCGGATGGGAACCAGTCGGTGTTTGGTCGTGGACATGCTTCAGGATAGGGGTCGGCGTTGTTCGGCCACGGTACGCGAGTGGACGAAAGGAGGAGACTTATGCAGGGTGAAAAGATCAGCGAAGGATCAGGGAAGGTGACATCACAGAGGGTGCTCCCAAACCCGAGCGGCGGACCGAGGATGGAGACAAGCTTCCAATCAAAAGGAACGCTCCTGGGTGTTGAACAAACGGGACGGGTACCTATTCATCCGTTGTCCGGCCGGACGGAAGTGTGTTCGGCGAAGGACAAGGCGTCATGATGGGCAAGGGTGGAGAGCTAGCCACATGGATGGGCCAAGGTGTGGGCACAATCAAGAAGGACGGGGCCGTGAGCTATCGCGGCGCCGTATACTACCAAAGCTCTTCCCTGGCATGGGTACGGCTGAACAGCGTTGCCGCGATCTTCGAGTTTGAGGTGGACGTCCAGGGAAATACTCGAGCGCAGCTGTGGGAATGGAAGTAGCGCCAGCCGCGATGCCTTCGGCCTGAGTCGCAGCCCAACAAGCGGCTGCACCCGACGGCTGCGCGGGCACTGTGCAGTCGCAGGTGAGCCGCGATCGTTAGGTGGTCAGGAAAGGCTCCGTGCACGCACAAGGAAGAGATCCTGCCATGGTACTATTGGTCGTCGACTCGGAGCTGAGCCCGTAACGTCGAGCTCAGCATCAGCGAGAGATGCCATCATGCCTCAGCCGCCGAAAAAACTCGGAACGCTTCGGCGTGTTGACCTGCGGACGTTCTGGGAAGACGAAGCCCGTGAGTTCACCCCCTGGCTGGCGTCCGCTGGCAACCTCAAGCTCCTAGGTGAGGCCATCGGCATCGAGCTTGAGTTTGAAGCCACCGAATCACGGGTCGGCATTTTCAAGGCCGACATCGTGGCCAAGGAGGTAGGCACCGACGATCGGGTGATCATCGAGAACCAGTTGGAGCGAACAGACCACAATCATCTCGGGAAGCTCCTTACCTATGGGTCGGGCCTCGGTGCCAAGGTCGTAGCCTGGGTCGCGGAGGAAATTAGCGACGAGCATCGCCGTGCCATGGACTAGCTCAACGAGATCACCGGAGATAGCTTCTCGTTCTTCGCATTGGAGATCGAACTCTGGAGATCAATGATTCTGACCCTGCTCCAAAGTTCAATCTCGTTTGCCTCCCGAACGATTGGGCGAAGAGCCTGACGGGCTCTGACGCTGGCAGCGAGCCGACCGAAACGAAGCTTTCGCAGTTGGAGTTTTGGTCGGCATTCGTGGAGTTCGGGAAGCACAAGGGAAGTTCGGTGAGCTTCCGCAAGCCAAGACCGCAGAACTGGTACTCACTGGCCGTGGGAAGGTCTCGCTTCAACTTGTCCCTCACAGCCAACACGAAGCTGCATCGAATTGGATGTGAACTATACATTCGCCATCCGCGGCATTCTAAGAAGGCTTTCGCGCTGCTTCTGGAACAGAAGGAGGCGATCGAATCTGAACTCGGGACGCTGGATTGGCAGGAACTTCTACATCGAAGAGATTGCCGGATCGTGCAGTACCGCACTGGCGACATCGAGAGTCGCGATCAGTGGCCCGATCAGCACGCGTGGCTTTTGGAGCGGCTCGAGGCGTTCCGCCGCTCCTTTTCGAATCGGGTTCGCGCTTTGGATCTCGGCGAGAACGACACCGACGCCGAGGATGCCGGCGATGCCGCCTAACGACCTGGCGTTGCAGCGGACGAGGCCGGCGGGGGCATCTCAGAACTGAGATGCTCCTCGGGGACTGCGCGCCGGTATGCTATCGACGTCCAGCGTGGCGGCCTCGCCGCTGAACGCCAGGCCGTTAGCGAAGGAAAAGGTGCCAGGAAATTTTGATTTCTCACACGCTGATAGATAACTCAACCAACGAAGCCGCATTCATTGTTAAGGCGACGGGTCTATTGGAGAGGGTTTCAGTGAAAACACATGATCAATTGGTCAAGCGCCTCATGCGCCGACCCGGTGTGCGCGCCGAGGTTCAGCGTATCGAACGAGAGGCAGCAGAGCTTCTCGACGCGTTGCTGAAAGCCCGGCAGGAGGCCGGTCTTACTCAAGCGCAGGTGGCGAAGCGAATGGGGGACACAGGGGCCGGCCATTGCGCGTCTCGAGCGCGCGCTGGTAACCGGGAAGCACTCCCCATCCGTTGCCACGCTACGAAAGTACGTGAAGGCGTGCGGGAAGCCGGCTGGTCCTACGCGTCGCATGAGGGAGTCTCACCCGGCGTCCCAGCAGATGCGCGAGAGCGAGTGGTGGTCGAGCCGAAGCGTCTGAGCAGGGCAGAAGGGGTCAGCCTGTTCCAGGGATCAGAGGAAACGCTGAGGATTGAGGTTGGGAAGATAGGACTGGAAACTAATCCGCTTCAGGTTCCGAACTCCCGTGCTGATGCGACACCCGGTCTTCGTCGAACATCTCCGCCATTTCCTCGGCGATCATGTCACCATCGTCTTGAATGGCAATGAGCGGGATTTCTTTTCTCACCTTGGCAACGGGCTCTGGCGCGGGAGCCTCGGGAACCTTGGCGGGGGGAGTTTTTGGTGTTTCACTCATGCGGGAATTATACACCACGCAGGGGATGAAAAGGGGAGTTATTCAAACGCTTCCAGGGAGGAACGCTCCGGGTATGTTTTCTGGCACGAGGTACAGGTCAGGAAATAGATGGATTCCCTGACGGACATGGTGATGCGGAAATTGAGGCTTACGCCTCGCTGATTGCAGATCGGACAGGACATCTCTTTGAGGCGGTAGGGGATATCCGGCTGTGTGCGAAGGTAGAACTCCATATCCGTATAGATTGGGAAGGTGTAATAGCACTTTTTACAGATGCCGCGCCATTCACCATCTGCCTGCATAGAGCGTTCATCGATTCCAAAGCTTGATCCCTTGCAAATGGCGCACTGAACGGTTTCAAGCCTGGTTTCAACTTCTTTAACGGTCAGGCTTGGCATCGGGGAGGCTCCTTGTGCAGAAGTCGGCGGTATCGTGTGGCCAGTATAACGTTCACATGGAAGTGACTGCAACGGGACAGAACTATGTTTCTCTTGACCTTGCGAGGGCGCTATCTATACTGAGGGTACGATGCATTGTATTACCGAGACCCTCTTGGTCGGAAACATCAACGATGCGAGCGAACCGCCACCCCAGATTAGTGCGATGCTCCTGGTGGCTGCTGAATTGACCATACAGCCGCCCAGTTGGCTGCTGTATGGCAGGATTCCATTTTCGGAGTATGCTGAAGCCGAACCGCTCTTGTTGGACCAAGCCGTGAGCTGGGTTGAACAGCATCTTTCAGACCATCGGGTCATGGTTTGTTGCCGCGCCGGCATGGGCCGATCCGTGTCGGTCGTGATGGCCTACCTCTGTTGTGTCCAAGGGATGACGTATGATGAGGTTCTGAAG
>JBKJZK010000226.1:0-3900 GCA_046715215.1 Nitrospiraceae bacterium | reverse complement strand
CGCGCAGACTCGACGGTGCCGTGCGCGGCGAAGAGGGTGGTGAGCTGTGATTCAGTTGCCGCATAGGGCAACCCGCCGACATAAAGTTTTGAACCCATGGGGGTTCCTCCTTCTGAAATTGATATTGATTGAGACTCGAGAACGAACATACGAGGGGAAGGAACAGGCCGAAGACGCGAACAGTGCAGCGGCTTGGGTCGAGCTTCCGATCAGATTCTCGGTAACAACAATATCGGTGATGGGCCGTTCGATTTGCTGTTTCATGCGAGGCCCGTCGCGTGAAACAAGAGCATCCTACCAGAGGCACACGCGAAAAGCTATAGTCTCTGGTTTCCTAGATTTTGTGCGCCTGCACGACGAGGGGTGGGTGGATTGTCTGGGTGGGCCGAGGACCGAGGTTGCCATCTGGTGCGAGAGGGTCAGGCAACCGTCCTAGACATCCGCATTTCCAGTGGGACCGGGGCCAGGCCAGATGAGGTAGGGTGGCTTTTTCATCGTCTCAGCCGAACGTGGGTAGAGACGCTGGGCGTAACTGTACGCGTCTTCTTGCGCAACCAAACAAGTGGCTGCGGCGAGGTGGTTGGATACGACGCGGAAGGCCCCTCGATCATCCGCGGTGAGGGTCGCCATATAGAGGGCACAGGAAAAGCTCCCCTCTTTTGAGCAGGCGGTGCTGATCAAGAGGTGCGATCCATCTGGAAAGGTCATGATTGGATCCAAGTTGGTACGGCCCATGTGTACTCCTTTTCGTAACGTGTGCGATCTTATACGGCCTGGTTTGCGTAGGGGGTCACATAGAGCCTGAGGAGATGTCCATCCCACTCGGTTCCTTCAAGGGCGACCACGGCGTTAAGGGCCTGTTCGCCGGACCCCATTTCGACGAATCCGTATCCCGCGGACTTTCCCGTATGTTTGAATCGGACCACATAGGCTTTGGCGACCAGACCGTAGGAGGTGAAGAGGCCACGTAGTGCAGCGTCCGAGATCGTGTCTGGGAGTCCTCCCACGTATAGGACCCGCTTCCCCATCGAAGATTCCTTTCGTGACGAGTTAGTTCGTCCGAGCGAGCGAGTCTTCGACATACGAGCCTGTCCGCAACGATGTCGCAAGTCCCAGTGAGTAGAGCCAGAGGATGAGCCATTTCGAGGGATCGAAGTGGTGCCAGTAAGGGCCGTTTCTGTAATCGGTCAGATACATGTGATGGTAGTCACGGTACCCCTCGCCTAATGTCACGGGGGACACCAGCCAGCTATCCCGGCTGGAGTCTGATGTGCGGTGTGGCTGCTGTCCCCACAGATGGCAGATGGAGTTGATGCAAAACGTCGAATTGAGCACGGCGAATGTGCGTCCTACACCGGCGAGGAGAAAACAGCCTATGACATCCATCACGCCGTTGACGAGAAAGCCGATGAGAAAAGTGCCGGCCGGGCCGGCGAGGACCAGGAGGGGATAGTATTTGTGTTGCCAGATCGCGACGGGATCGTTGACGCCGCGCATCGCATATTTTGGATCGGGGCACTGATCGGAGGGAAAGAGCCATCCGAAGTGGCTATTCCAGAATCCTCGTTGCACATTGTATGGACCTTTTCCCTCGTCACAGTGCGCGCGGTGACACAGATGATCGGACACCCATTTGATTACGGAATTCTGAAGCGCCCAGGTATCCGCGATCAAGCGTGCGGCTTTGACCCATTTCGGGCAGTCATAGCTCCGATGGGCCATCAGTCGATGGTGGCCGACCGTGACCCCCAGCCCACCAAACATCGACCAGTCCAGCCAGGTGTAGTGGTAGAGATGTCCATAGAGAGGGACCCCGATCACGGCACCCATGGCAATGGCGCAAAAAAGTATGACAGTCCAGACCGCGTGGCGCCGCTGACTGATCGGGATCGGTACACCGGCGGGGGGGGTGATGGCGAACGTTGGTGATCGTGGAGTCATGGGCTGTTGTACCGTTGACTCATGAGGCCTTTTATCCGGGGTATTCTTATTGTGGCCTCAGGCCGCCAGGATGCGCTGCGTTTCGATTCGATCAAGGTCTGCACCGTCATTCGTTGTCTGCCGATCGTGCTATCGGACTGGTGCTCCTCGGCGGTCTCCTTGAGGAGACCTTAGTGCGGAGCACGGCGGAAACTAGAGCATCGATCGCGCAGAATCTAGAGGGAGGTAATGAAGGCGCGAGGGATAGAGTAGTGACCGGACTTCATAGGATGCAACCATAGCACAGTCTGGCTTGGATTGCGAACGCGTCAGCCCAAATCCAGAGCTAGAAATTCCGCGTCGCTCGGTTGCGGCGCGTGCGGCCTGATTGTTACGCGGTGTGCCTCGTACGTCTCGATAACGAGGTTGTGGGACCTCGCGTGTCCCACTCCGGTCATCCCTTCTCGGTCATGGCTCGGCGAGAGGAAACAGACCTCTTCCCGGACATCCGCCCGCCCCCCCCGCTGTGTGCCGTGACGCGTGAGGTCGCTCCACCCAGTGTCCCGTACCGCTGTCGGATGGTGCGCCAACAGGCGAGCGCCTCGGCCTCTATGCGAGTCGCAACACCACGCGCCCCGCATGGCGGGTGTCGGTCGAGGTGGAGCCGGCCATTGGACACAGGGCTCTTGATCAGCCTGCGTGGAGCCAGGTCGTGTGGCCATTGACTTGCGGAAACAGGCCCTGACCACTCTCCCACCGGCGTCCGGTGCATCTGGCTCCGGCATGATCTGGCCGCTGCGCAACCGACTCAAGGCGCTGGAGGCGAAGGTGGCCCAAGCGGGGCTGCTACTGACGGAGTCCCAGGTCGTGGGGGCAGGCGACGGCGGACCAAGAAGCCCACGACGAATTCGAGCGCGAGTGTCTGGGCTACTGCGGCGCCCCAGACACCTTCTCCGTCGGGACGTGCACGGGCGGCGGGCGCATCTCGCAACAAACGTGCATCGACACTCACAGCAAGGTCGGGGTGCGACACAGTATGACCAGGAGATGCCGGTCACGGCTGCCGCGCTGCTGAATGATCGGGTGCTGCCGTTCTTCGAGCCGCATGACAGCCTCCTGAACCGGGTCCTGACCGATCGCGGAACGGCGTACGGTGGGGCACCCGAGTGCTATGAGTGTAACGATACCTGGCCGAGGAAACCATCGACCACACCCGGACCAGGACGCGGCATTCCCAGACCAACGGGACCTGCGAACGATTCCACAAGACCATGTTGAACGAGTTCTATCGCGTGCGTTTCGGAAGATGACCTCTCGGACGCTGGAGGAGCGGCAGGCCGATCTCGATGCGTGGTTGAAGGACTACAACCACGCATCGCCCGCATCAAGGCCGCTGGTGTTATGGCAAGACACCGATACACACGTTTGTCGACCGTGCCGTTGGCGAAGGAGAAAATACTAGCGGCCTCAACCCGGCCAATACCTGAAAGCAGAGGTCAATTCTTCCACTCGCCATTATCGAGCCTTTCTTTTTCAAGAGAGTGTAGATAGCACATCATCTGTCCGGTTTAGGGTGCGCCCTCAAGGAGGGCCACCATGACACGGGCGACCGTACTACAGGAGGTGCGACAGATGCGGTTTGAGGAGCTCTACGCGCGGCAACAACGGCGGGAGTTGACGATGGAGGAGGCAGCCGAGATGCTGGGGGTGACGGAACGGACGTTTCGCCGCTGGCGGGGGCGCTATGACGCGGAGGGCGCCGAGGGATTGCAGGACCGTCGCCTGGGGCGCGCCTCGGCCCGCGCAGTGCCGGTCGACGAAGCGTTGCGGATGGTCACGTTGTATGCAACCCGGTATACGGGCTGGACCGTCAAGCATTTCCACGAACACTGGCACACCGAGCATGGCGGGACGCGGTCCTATACGTGGACGAAGAAGACCCTGCAGGCCGCAGGGCACGTGGTTCGGGCGCCCCGACGC
>JBKJZK010000225.1:0-2671 GCA_046715215.1 Nitrospiraceae bacterium | reverse complement strand
ATCGGAATGGGAATCCTGAGCGAAGCCTGCCGAAGGGTCAGCGTGTAGGCAGGACCGTGCAGAGACTAGAGGCTGCGGAACCCGTCCAATAACGCCTCACTAGCGCCCGACACCCTCTCCTGCACGTTTGCAGGCGGGTGAAGAGATAGTCCAAGCCCAGTTGAAAGACTGGGGCACTTGTAACCGGCTGGTCGCAGGTTCGAGTCCTGCCCGGGGAGCCAATCTAGGTCAAAAGGGGTACTTCACTCTGTGAAGTGCCCCTTTTGCTTTCTCCCACTTTCGCGACAGGGGCTTCCTTCCGCCCGTCCCGCATGCACTCGTCTTAGTGATCGACGAGTGCGTTATTTGTCTCCGGAGGCCTGTGATGCGATACATCTACATTATTTAGAGTGGTCCGCATATGCTCTTTCGGCTATCCCTCGCTTTCTGCCTTGTATTCGCGCTCAGCCACTCCGCAGCAGTCAATTCCGCCCTGGCTGCAGACGGCATGACGGACGGCGAGACCGTCTCGATTGAAACGGTCCAGATCGAAGGACTAATCCATACGAAACAGGAGACCATTCTCCGGCTGCTGCCTCGGTCCTTGCCGGCCGAGTTCACCCGAGCCGAGGTGGAGGAGTTTGAGCGGCGGGTGCAGAACCTTAGCCTCTTCGATCGCGTGCAAGTCACGCGCGCAGGCAAGAATGTGACGGTTGACGTTCAGGAAAAGGTCACACTGGCACCGGTCCTGAACTTTACGAGCGGCACCAGCGTGAAGGATCTGAACGCCACCGTCGGTCTGGTGGAATACAATCTGTTTGGCACGGGCACGCAACTCGGCGGACAGTTCAATTATAGCCAGCGCGGACCGAACGTCGACTTGTGGCTGTCGCAACATGCCTACGAGCCGGAACGGTGGGCCAAAGAGATCAAGGGATCCTACAACGTGAATGGCATCCGGTTCGCCGATTCGGCTTCAACTTGGACCCGTAATCGTATCGGGAGCGAGTTGGAACTGAAAGGGCCCTACAGGTATGGTTCACCATTGCGGTATGAGGTGGTCGTGAAGTTTTACCGTGAGCTGATCGAAGACGAGAAAGCCTCTCACTTACCGCCTGACGGGTATTACGTTGGCGTAATTCCTGAAATGACGTGGGACAAGTACCACTGGCACGATCTGGTGCCGAGTGGGTACCGAATCGCTCTCGCACTTCGTCCCGGCTTCTTTTTCGGCGCGAATCAGCAACGCCATGAAGCCGAGTTGAACTACCTCCAAGGCATCCCACTGGCCTCAACCACCGTGTTGATGATCAACAGCGTGGCGGAGGCAGTTAACAATAGTGGAAACCCGAATCACAGTCTCTTGATCGGCAGTATTGCGGGCGTGCGGGGGCTTTCCGACAGCCTCTATCGGAACCGCGCGCAGGCCTATACCAACCTGGAGGTCCGGCACGCCATTCAAGTGGCGCCGCGCTGGGCCGTCCAAGGCGTCCTGTTCTCCGACTTTGGCACGTTTCAATCGTTCACCGAAGAGGGGAAACTTCGAGACTGGCGGGTAGCTGTGAACGTGGGGACCGGCGTGCGCATCGTGCCGACGTTCCTTTCCAATGTGCTCCTGCGGGTTGACGTGGCACATATGTTTTCGCCCAGCCCTAATTCCCTGATTCAGATCGGCATCACGCAATACTTCTAAGCCACGGATACGGATGTCCTTTGCTGTTCCGAGATGGACCTTCTAGCCCACATTATTCATGAAGGTTCGTCGTCCCCCACCTACCCCTTCCCCATTTGTCACATCCTGGCGATTCATACTGCGGAGCCATGGAACTTTGCTTTATGATGACCTCAATGTCACCCGACTGGCGAGATTTTACACCGGCAGCCTGGCTTCGTAATCCACATTTCATGACAGTGTTCCCAGGCTATTGGCCTCGCCGAGCGCTCCTTGCCGGAGTTCCGACCGAACCGCGGCTCTTCACCACCGAGCCTCACACCCAGTTACTCGGCTTCTGCCACTGGCAGCCACACCGCACAGCCTGCCAGACCGTGGTGCTCGTGCACGGCCTTGAAGGCTGCAGCGAGTCTCACTATATGCGCGGCATCGCGGCGAAGGCCTATCGCGCGGGATTCAATGTCATTCGGTTGAACCAGCGTACTTGCGGCGGGACCGAACACCTCACCCCGACGCTCTACAACAGCGGTTTGAGTCAGGACTATCGAGCCATTGTCCATGAATTGGCGCGCGTGGATGGACTCAATCGCATCTGGCTTGTCGGCTATTCAATGGGAGGGAATCTCATCCTGAAAGCAGCCGGAGAAGCCGACTCGTCAGAAACAGCGTTGGCCGGCGTGATCGCAGTCTGTCCGAATATCGACCCTCCGAAATGCGTCGAGGCCCTGGAGCAGCCGCGCAACTGGATTTATCACAGACACTTTCTCGTGAAACTGAAGGCGCGGCTGCGACGAAAGGCGGATCTCTACCCCGGCAAGTGGGACCTCAAGGAGCTCAATGGCGTCGCCTGGATCAGTGAATTCGACGACCGCTACACAGCCCCGGACGGAGGGTACGCCAGTGGAGCCGACTACTACGATCGCGCGGGCGCACGTCATGTGCTCGATTCCATCGCCGTTCCCACCCTCATCATCACGGCACAAGATGATCCCTTCATTCCCTACTCGATGTTTACTGTGC
>JBKJZK010000224.1:0-2770 GCA_046715215.1 Nitrospiraceae bacterium | reverse complement strand
GCCATCCTTTCCATACCACTCCATCGTCTGGACCACGGTGACGCAAGTCCTGGGCCTTCTTGGCATATTGGCAGGATAGACTGGCGCCATGAAGATCTCATTCGCCGTAAATACCACGCATATGCGTCCGGCTCCTTCGTTGTGGAAGTCTTACCGAGTCGAGAGGGATAATTCGACTTCTTACGCACGGTGTCTGCGAGAACGAGCGGTTGTCGCTCCGTGCTCCTTGACAAATGAATAAAACTGAAGGCGTCGAGGTTTCAGCAGCCATTCATGGTATTGACGGGCCCGATCGAGGTTTCGCTGTGCCATGCATGCCATTCGTTTGCGATCTGTGACAACTTCATAGAGCTGCTCGGCAAGCGCTTCTACACTTCCGGGTCGCACGAGATCTTCCGGTGCGAGGAGCTCAGGAATGCCTCCGGCCGTTGATCCGATGCAAGGGAGCCCCCTGGCCATGGCTTCAATCATGGCACGAGGCAATCCCTCAGTTCGAGAAGGCAGCACGAAGAGATCGGCTCGGTCTAAATGATCCCTCACGGGTTTGCCAGAGGGGATCTCTCCGACAAAGCATATCCGACCGTTCAGTCCTCGCCGAGTCGCTTGGGACTCCAACTGCGATCGGTATTGCCCGTCTCCGATGAGGCAGAGATTCAGGTCTAGACCCTGTTGCACACAAGTTGCGAAGGCATCGATGAGGATGTCATGAGCTTTATATAGTTGGGCCATTGAGCCGACGGAGGCGATAGTGATCGGCCGAGGGGGACCGGATATACTCCGAGGAGCAGTCACAAACGCTGCATCGTCCAGCTCCACGTCAGAACAAGAGAGTGTAAAGCTTTCGCTGTTCGGTGGATAACGATGCTGTAATGTTTGGCTCGTCACGTAGGCCGTCGCGTAGGAGTTCACACACAACACCTTGAGATGGTGCGTAAACAACCGCCGAAACAGTGGGCGGAGGGGGTGAGCCACTGTGCCGGGGGCGAAAACGTCCCACGGATCGCCCAGTATTTCCGCAGCATAGCGACCACCGAACCGGCTACATGCGCGTGCTAGACTGGTGCTCAATAACGAAGGGGCTCGTAGAATCACGGCCTCGGCCGAGGAAGCTACTTTTTTGATCGTATCCTGTATCAATGTGACTCGGCGAAGATACTCCCAGGGGCCAACAAAGTAGGGCACACCGACAAACATCACGCCCTTCCCATCGGCACGCTTCCAGCTACTAGGGACTGAACCTACATTTCGAATCCGTGCAACTACCTCGACGTGGTCGAAGACATCAAGATAGCGGAGAAAAAACGAATAACTATATTGCGAAGACGTCCATATGCACCCATCGGAAGTTCGATCAAAGCGATGTTCTGATGTAACAGTGACTTTCATGGCAGCCAATGAGAGCGTCCAGGCTCTAGCTTTTTCAGGTCACAAGCCGGACGCTGGATAGCGGCAGGGAGGATCGCTCCCGTCCT
Source organism: Nitrospiraceae bacterium (assembly GCA_046715215.1). Lineage (GTDB taxonomy): Bacteria > Nitrospirota > Nitrospiria > Nitrospirales > Nitrospiraceae > Palsa-1315. The sequence goes on along the minus strand of JBKJZK010000224.1, from coordinate 1,298 downwards.
TTATCTAATTGAGCAATGCGTCAGGTGTGAGAGGACGTCGTCGTGTATGGGCGTTCAAGTTCGGGAAGCGAGAGAAGGATGTTATGTAGACTTCGACTCACCTGCACCAATGCTTCGTCTTGCAAAACAACCCCCAGTCTTTTGCTCGCGCAAGGGGGTTGAATCGTCGCTGCGACGAATCAGAATCAACAGCCCCGAGGCGAGGCAACCGTTCGTCTTATGGACGTGACGCATCTCCTTCTGACCATTGTTCGCAAACGCGAACATCCCAGCCTGTCCTTGTGGGGATGTTACAGATCCTGAACGTTTCCCCATTCAGGAACCTGATTGAAATGCCGATTGCAAGGGAAGAGGTCGACGTGCTGGATTAAAACTCTACGCAAATGACCTTGTTCTGTAATCTGCTGAACACCACTGAACGAAAGAATATCCTAGCGTATCTTCAGACCGCCAGGAGCAGATGGCGGAACGATGTCCGAAGCGCCGTTTGTGAATACGATATTGCTTACGTAGGGTCCGATATTGATACGAGCCCCAACAGAGTCCTTGATAGGATTTCCGGCAATTACCAGATTGTTGAAGGTTATCGCATCAATGTTTTGAGTTGCGCTCCTCCCTGAGAGGGTATTGGCATTTGTCCCCACAGTATCGAACTGCACATTGTCGAAGAGGATCTTCCTGATAGACCCACTATCGGGAAAGTTAAAACCGTTAGCAGCCCCCCCCCAACCAGGCATAAAATCCGTACTGATCATATCGACATGATCGACCCTCACCTCCTCAATACCCGAGTCACGGAAGGTGATCGTATTAATATCTACGCGGCCACCGGACGCGAACAGACCAAAGGCATTGGCGACGCTGATCGAATCATTGTTCTTAAAAAGAACATTACGGATATAGGGCGGCGCCACATGCGGCACAATAGAGACAATATGCCCTGTCTGAGTCTGGTAGAACAGCGTATTCGTGACAATCAGGCCATCTGTTGACGAGGGGATCTCGTAGTTGAGGTTGTCGGAACCCGATCCGATCGCCACATTGTCATCGGAGCTATAGATGAAGCAGCGATCCACGGTCACATTGGTCACGCCGTCCGTATCGATCCCGTCGGAGAGGCCAAGGCTTCCAGAAAGAATCTTCACGTTAGTGACGCCTGAATTCCTGGTGTCACCTAAACGGAGCGCGGTTGAACGGCTATCAAGGAGCATCACATCGTTAATTTGGAAGTTATCCGCAAAACTCGTTTGCATCAAATTCAAGTACGATCCGTTCACTGTGCCAAGTCCGTAGAGCAC
>JBKJZK010000223.1:0-6557 GCA_046715215.1 Nitrospiraceae bacterium | reverse complement strand
TGCTCCGCCGGACGTTCGAGAAACCTTCGTGGAAGGGTGAATTGATCCTGTTTTCTGGGAACACCGATTGTTACCAGCCGCTGGAAGCCTCGCTGGAGTTGACGCGGGCTTGTCTGGAAGTCTGTGCTGAGTATCAGAATCCGGTCGGGATTATTACGAAAGGGGTGTTGGTGTTGCGCGATCTGGACGTGCTGCGTCGGTTGCATCAGGAGGCGTCGGTGCGTGTGTATTTCAGCATACCGTTTTCGGACGATGAGGTAGCGCGCAAGGTCGAACCGCATGCGCCTTCCAGCCGGAAACGCTTCGAGGCGATGGCGACCTTGGCGAATGCCGGGATTCCAACCGGCATCTCGCTGTCTCCGATCATTCCTGGTCTCAACGATGAGGATGTGCCTGATCTGTTGGCCCGAGCGAAACAAGCCGGGGCGGTGGAGGCGATGGCGACGCTGCTGCGTCTGTCTGGTCCTGTCGAGCCGGTGTTCATGGAGCGAATGACAGCGGCATTTCCAGATCGAATCACCAAGATTACAAATCGGATTCTGGAGGTGCGTGGTGGAGCGATCAGCGAGGGGGCCTTCTTTGAACGCCACCGTGGCGCGGGCCCCTATTGGGCTATGATCGAACAGTTATTCGAGGTCTCCAGACGCAAGGCAGGATTGTCGGTGCTGCGCGACGAGACGGTTCCCGCCACCTTTCGCAGGCCGAGGGGCGAACAAACAGCCTTATTTTGAAGCAGGACAGGGAGGGGAGCGAGGATGAAACATAATCCGGGTTTTCTCAAGTTGGTCGATGCGGCACGAGCACGGGTCAAGGAATGTACGGTGGCGCAGGCTAAGACCAGGCTCGATCAGGGTGAGGTTTTGTATTTTCTCGATGTCCGCGAGGAGCACGAATTTGCGAAGGACCATGCGAAAGGCGCCCATCATCTGGGAAAAGGGATAATCGAGCGTGATGTGGAAACGCGTATTCCCAATAAAGAGGAGGCCATTCTGTTGTATTGCGGAGGCGGCTACCGGTCGGTCTTAGCCGCGGATGCGCTTCAGCAAATGGGCTATACGAATGTGGTGTCGATGGATGGGGGAATCAAAGGCTGGCGGGATGCGGGCTATCCGATGGAACATTGATGGGACCTCAGAGGGGCCGAGGTCCCATCCACGTTGGCTCACGAATTCAGGTGTGCGCTCGGGAGGGTCACTTGCTGTTGGCTCGATCGAATTCCTTGATCACCTGGTCGGTTAAATCGATGGTGTCCTTATTGTAGATTACAATCTTGACCGTTTGTTCGCTGCCCTTATCGACGACGAGAGCAAACCCGCCTTTTTCCGCCACGGTCTTCGTAGCCGAGGATATTCGCTTCATGTAGTCATCGACCAATTCCTTCTGCTTTCCCTGTAAATCCTGATTAAATTCCTGCGCACGTTTCTGATAGTCCTGGACTTTTGCGCGAAACTGAGTCTCTTTTTCTTTTTTTTCGGTGTCGCTTAACTTCAACATTTGCTCCTTGAGTGTCATCTCCGTGCTGCGCAATTCTTCTTCATCCGCTGACAACAACTTCTGTCTGGTGGATACATATTCTTTGAGCCCGTCCAAGGCTTTTCTGCCCGCCTTTGATTTCTCTAAGACGGCCTGAGGATCTACGACACCCATCTTGAATGCGTCGGCAGCCTGTGCCGTCGGCAATAGGCTCAGTCCCAGAGTTCCTGCGACGACGACGCATGCCATTATGGCGATTCGCAGGGTTGTCTTCATATGCATGACGCGCTCTCCTTCGTTGGTAAAAGAAGCCGAGTTGGTGAATGGATGCGAGAATAACGGGGGCCGGGGACTCTGTCAAGGACTGGCGGATGGGTTACACGAAGTATCGACCCGTGTCGAATTTGTGCTCGGTATGATCGATGAGACGGACTATATTGTGCCGATACTCGCCGGATTCGTCCTTCTCGTGGAGGTCGATTTCGCGCCCGCTTTCGATAGCGGTCCCGTTCTCATCGGTGATGACTTTGACGAACGGGTGCTCCGCGTCGCCAGGGTCGGCTGCAGGCTTTAGGACGACCGCGAGTTCGTTCGTATCGAGCATGACGAGGCTGCCGATGGGAATAATTCCCACGCAGGTCATAAAGAGTTTCATGAGGGTGGGGTCGAAGGATTTGCCGGCTTTCCCGAACATGAAGCCCAACACTTTTGAGGGAGATATCGCTTCGCGTCGGTACACGCGTGACGATGTCATCGCGTCGTAACAGTCGGCAATCATCAGAATGCGGCCGGTCATCGACAGCTTCCAGGACACGTTCAACTTGGGATAGCCGGAGAAGTCCAAATTCATATGATGTTCGAAGGAGGCCGATGCCATACGCCCAGGCAGGTTAGTAATGCCCCGCATCTTGGTCAAACTCAGCGCGCCTTCGGTCGGGTGGTTCCGCATTAGCTGCCAATCTTCGTCGGTAAACTCGCCGGGCTTATTCAAGACCTCCATGGGAATATTGGCTTTCCCCAAATCGTGAAATAGGGCCGCCAATCCGAGTTCGGCCAACTCGACCTTCGGGTAGCCGGCTCGGTTCCCTAAGGCCATTGAGAGCAAGGAGACGTTGACGGAATGGTTGTGGGTGTATTGATCGTGACAGCGCAACGTGGTCAGACCCAATAACGAGGCCTCATCGTTCATCATGAGGTCGACAATACTTTGGATCGCGCGCTTGGCTTGCTTGAACCCGATCGTGCCTTTCTCGCGGGAGTCCTGGACGAGCTTGCCGACTGCCGAGGCGGCGTTCGCATAGCGGGTTTTGGCCGAGGCCTTGCCTCGAAGGACACGCCGCTCTTCGAGCTGAATCCCCTTGACGGAACTTTGCTCTAACCCCGTTCGCAATGTCGAGATGGAACTGGTTGACGCATCGAAGTTCGCAAGCTGGAAGACAAATTCCCGAAAATCCCGCGATTCTGTTTCGTTCGAGAATGAAATCCCGCCGATATTCCAATGGTTCAACGTGTCGATCACCGTGGAAAATACGGGCATCTGTGCCGAGGTGACTTTCAGGTGTCGCTGCCCAAGGAAGAGAAAATCATTCTGGAGGCGTATGGAGATCGGTTCGTCATAGGCCAATGTCTTGATCACCGTCAACGCACTCTCAATGGGATTGTCGAGCGCGGCGTTCGTACGTCCATGAAGCCGAGACATCTTGATCAGGATGCTGACCTGTGTGACCAGTTGGGCTCCCAGCATCAAGATCTGCTGATCGTAGATGTCGCCGGCTTCCGAACCCTTAGCCACCTTCTTGGTCAGCGATTTCTCATGGGTTAAGATCGGTTGAGCCGTCTGGACCGGAGAGGTCGCTGGATCTGAGGCGCGCAATGGTTCAGCCATGAAGAATATCCCTTATGAGCAAGAGCGCAACTACGCTGTTCTTGAGTGCTTGCTGACGTCGGCTAGTGTTGTGGCACAAGCTTGCTTGACGGCCGCCGTGCCTTTCAGTGTGCCTGTTTCAAGGGCGGCCTGGGCGGCGGGGGTTCCCAGTTTCCCGAGAGCATCGATCGCCATCAGGGCAAGACCTTCCCGTCTCTTTCGATTCGTCCATCCCCATTCGGTCAAGAGGCTGGTCCAGTAAGGGACCGCTTCATCACTGGTCGTTGCGCGCATCGCATGAAAGATATTCCGTCGTTCCGCCGGCGGGCGATCGCCGAATGTGTCGGCGTTGACGATGGGTTCCCAGTTTGAAAAAGGAGCCGAATAGTTGCCTGTGAGTAGCGATTTGAGCGTCGCCAGCCGTACGCCTTCGTCGGAATCATTCAGCATGGAGATCAGTTTAGTTGCCGTCCCGCTCGGTCGTAACGTGGCAAGGGTTCTGATGACTTCACGCCTGATCAGCGGATTGGGATACCGCAAGATCTTTTCTACGTTGTCCGCGAGCCGTGGATTGTTCCATCGAGTCATGATCAGCAGGAGGTTTCGGACGAACGCGGGACGGCGATCAGTCAGGTGCTTTGCCACGATCTCGGGCGTGTCTTTCGCCAGTTCTATCAATGCATCGACGACAAGGGTCTGATGGGCCGGCTGTTCAAGATTGCCAAGGAGCGTGCAGAGCGCAGGGACGGCGGTCGGTTGCATCATGAGGAGAATGGTCTGCAATCCATCTGTGCGAGGCAGTTCAGTCGCATTCAAGTACTTTTCGATCAAGTCGACTATTTCAGGGGTGCCAAGTTGCTCGAAGACGTGTTGAATTTTCTGTTTGTGCCCTTCTGTGAGATCAGGGCGAACCGCGTCGGCTTCGGACAGGAGCTCCAGCACGTACTCCGTTGTCGACCAATGACCTCCTTGGATGAGCGACGTGAGCATGCCATCGTAGATTTCGAACAGCTTGTTCAGTAGATCTGGAGATCGCTCGGAGGAGAGGATGGCAGTCAACGTATCGAGGATGTACAGCACGTTGTCACGGCTGGATTCCGCCGCGATCTCTTTGGCCAAGGCCGCCATTTCCAGCTCCGAAATCTCGTAGCCTGTCACGCCCGAAGAAAATCGTGGCTTCTGTTGCTGTGCCTCGCTGGCTTCCTTGGCTTCTTTCGCCTTCGCCTCGGCGAGAATGTCACTCAACGAGCTGTCTAGCGGCGCTTTTCCTTGAGGAGCCAGCACATCGTCGTACTCGGAGATCTTCATGACCTCGTCGGCGGTCACGATTGTGAGCGTCGGAAGATTCTTCGTCCACAGGCGGGTCACAATATCATCGTCTTCAGTTCCGGCGGCTCCGACGGTGTCCCACAGGGCGTCGAAGAAGAACAGCACATCTTCGTCCGAAATGTCCTGGTGGAAGGTAATCTCCCGAATGCCGTCGCTGTAGAGCTTGAAGGCGAGGTTTTCACTCGCATCCCCGGTTTGTGAGCCGTAGACGAGTTCCTCCTTAAAGAACAGACCGTCTCGGTGCACCACGAATGTGAGGACAGTGTATTGGGTCAAATGTGTCGTAAGTTCTGTGTAAAATTGCTCAAAGAACCGCTGGGCGACGCTGTTACGCTGACCAAAAGTCCTGACATTCTTCGACGCCCGGTCGAGCGATTTGAGGAGCTGGGTCACCGAGGTCAACTCGGGGTCGGCATTCTGCTTGGCGGCCAGGGCAGCCGCCATCGCGTCTTGCGCAGCCTTGATGTCTGACATATGGTCATTCGTACTGGGAACTCACGGTTTGGTCAAGAAAATCATCGGTTTTCGATAGGCGCAGGATGCGGAAAATATGGAGCGGCCGGTTGTCCTATAGGGCTGCAACTCAGTAGAATCCAGCCCACATTGATGGAGCATATGAGATGTGGGGGGAATAGATCACATGTCGCAAGGTGAGTGCTTATCGTGATCATCTGTTTCGGCGATAGCTTGACGGCAGGATTTCAGTCCCCAACCGCTGAGAACCCGATGGGGCGGGAGACGCCCTATGGGCACTACTTGCAGGAGTGGTTAGGGGCCTCAGCGGAGATTCAGGTACGTGGAATTTGTGGCGAACTTACGGGAGAGATGGCGATACGGTTTCGGCGCGATGTCCTGCTGCAGCAGCCGAGCCACGTGGTCTTGCTGGGGGGGACCAATGATTTGGGGTGGAATGCACAGCCGGCGGAGATCATGAAGAATTTGGTGAAGATGTATGAATCGGCTCGGGCTTCACAGGTCATCCCGATCCCGGTCACGGTTCCGTCCATTCGCGTGGATGCTGCCGATGGAGCGCCTGATGCGGAAGCGTGGATCGGGCAGCATCTGTCCCGCCGTTCTGAATTGAATGGCCTCATCCAGGAGTACGCCCTATCCAAAGGCCTCCCCTGGATCAACCTGTTTAGGGCTACGGTAGAATCGACAACGGGCCAACTGGCTGCTCAATATTCCAACGACGGGCTGCATTTGACCACGGCCGGCTATCGGCTGTTAGCCCAGTTGCTCTATGACCAGGTATTTGCCAAGACGATTCCAAGAGTCCAGGAGGAATGAACCCATGATCTCCGATGTGACGGATCGAGACTTTGAGCATATGGTTGAACAGGCGACGGTGCCGGTGCTGGTGGAGTTCTGGAAACCAGGATGCGGGAGTTGCCGAGCGCTGATGCGTGAACTCGAGAAACTGGAGCCAGATGTGACCGGCAAGGTGCTGATCCTGAAAATGAACGTCGAGGAGAATTTCCAGATTCCAGCGGAAATGGAAATTCGCTCATTGCCGGTGCTGGCCCTCTATCGCCGGGGAGAGTTCGAGCGGTTTATCGGCGGACTGGGGACCAGCGAGGAGATTCACAAGCAGCTGCGGCTGACGTGAAAGAGTCGCTACAGGGTTCGCCAGGTCCGTCCATCCTTTTTAATGAGGCGATCGGCCTCGACCGGCCCACAGGTGCCTGCCTGGTATTCAGGCAACCACCGCAACCCTTGCCGGTGCCATCCTTCCAGAATGTTGGTGATCCAGGCCCAAGAGGCTTCAACGGCATCGCGCCGCATGAATCGGGAGGCATCGCCGGCCATCACGTCCAAGAGCAATCGCTCATAGGCTTCGGGCGACGGGCGGCCGAAAACGTCGCTGTATTGAAAGTCCATTTCCACCGGG
>JBKJZK010000222.1:0-4844 GCA_046715215.1 Nitrospiraceae bacterium | reverse complement strand
GGCCAAAAGTGGCGAACAGGCACGGAGCGTGATTGATTCGGGCAAGCTCCGTCAAGAATTGTCCTGGGAGCCGAAAATTGAACTCAGTGAAGGGCTCAAGCGCACCGTCGACTATTTCCGCGAGCGCATGAACTAGAATCGACCGTGCCGTTCAGGCAGAGGGGGTAGAGCGAGGGTGCCACGGGCCTTGGTGGGGCTGGGTCAATATCGAGGGACGGTTCCATCCACCTGGGTCGACCAGGCGTCGATTCCACCCACCAAATTTTTCACATGCGGGAATCCTTGTTGTAGCAGGAAATTCGTCGCATCGGCGCTTCTCATGCCATGATGGCAGATGGCAATTATCTCCGAGTCGCGGTTCAACCGAGCGAGCGATTGAGGGAGTGTTCCCAGGGGAATGAGGATTGAGCCATCCAGCTTCGCAAGGGAATATTCCCATTCCTCCCTCACATCAACCAGTACTAATTTGTCGCCTTTATCAAGGCTTGTTTTCAGTTCTTTCGGGGAAATGGCAAAGCCCATTAGAGTGCCCTCCTTGCTTGAACGCCATTATACTATGTGAGGGGTGAAAAGCTTGTCAATGAGCCTGATGGGCCCTCTCGGTCTGGCCTTTTCTGAGATAGAGAGTAGTCAACTCATGGGTTCGCACCCTTGTTCTTTCTTGAGAGAAGAGGGAGGGGATTGTACATTTTTGTCAACATCTTGTCTTTTTGTGGTTACAGCAACTCAATTTAGGGATGAAAGAGAACTGGCGAGTGTTAGTTAGCTTGATAAGCACAAGACCAAAAGATACTGATATATTGTGATAATCATGCGTTCGTATACGTAGTACGTAGTAGGCCCAGAAATTGCTTTGTAATTCTACCAAAAGAGAATGGTAGGGCATTGTAGGGCGGAAAGGTTGTCTTACAATGGTCGCGCCCCTTATGAAGAAATCAGCCGGGCAGGTCCTCGTTATCTTGGTTACGGCGGTAAATCAGGAGGAAGCGGTAAGGATTGGCGAGGGTATGGTGAATGCGAAGCTGGCTGCCTGTGCGAATATCATCCCAGGGATTCAATCGATATATCGTTGGAAGGGAAAAGTTGTCAAATCACAAGAAGTTCTCCTCATATTGAAATCCACCAAACCGCGATATCGTGCACTCGAAAAAGCGATCAAGGCGATGCATACATATGAGACTCCTGAAATCATCGCGTTGCCGGTTAAGGAAGGCCTTGATCGATATATTGGGTGGGTACGGAGTGAGACCCACAGCTAATGGTTAGCGAGGGGGCATCGACAAAGTTAGGAGTTGACTGAAGCGACCTGGATCGGTAGACTCGTAGAAAAATTATCGTAGAAGGTGGAGGAGCCATACGGCAGGAGGTGAAGATCATGGGACAAGTGAACGGCGCAGAAGACAGCGATGCCTATACCGTCGTGATCTTTCGTGGCTCAACAGCCAAGCCACTACGGTTTAGTTTTCCTCGCAAATTTGTCAGTAAGTTACTGATTGTCGGAGTCATTTTCATTCTAGTCGACATTCTCGTCATCTCGCACTATGTGGTTAGAACCGGCGAAGTTTGGGAACTCTCAGCGTTCCGTGCAGAAGCCATGAGTGCACGGGAACAGACAGGAGCATTTTCTAGCGCTGTCGACGACCTGAAGAAGCGTTTAACGAGCATGAAGGAGGTCAACCAGCGACTTCGCGTCATGTTGGGAATCGAGGCCCCGAAAACAGGGGATATGGCTAATGGTCGAGGTGGTGTGGATGGTCCCCTTCCCGATGGCAATACTCTTCCTACTTCTGAGAAGGCCCTCAAGAGTGACGCTGGGGCTCAGCACTTCAGTTCAGTGGAAACCAGTCAGGGTACTATGGCTAGCCAAACGAGCCCATCTGCTGGTTCGAACGGTCTCACCGAGCAGGAAATGATCGCCTCAATCAAAGATGGTATAGATTGGCTGTCGAAAGAAGCTGCGCTCCAGGAACAATCGCTTCAAGAGTTGTCCTTGGCTGCCGAACACAAATCCTCCCGATGGGCAGCAACCCCCTCCATTTGGCCGGTGAAGGGGTGGGTGACCTCTGGGTTCGGACCAAGGGTTTCCCCATTCACAGAAAAGCCCGCGTGGCATGACGGGTTGGATATTGGAGCTGCTGCCAATGCGCCTGTTCAGGCTCCGGCTCAAGGACGAGTCACAGCAGTCGGCTTCGATCCTAAGCTGGGAAATGTCGTGAAAGTCGACCATGGATTCGGAATTGAAACTCTCTATGGCCACCTAGCCAAGGCATTAGTCAAAGAAGGGCAGCGCGTGAAGCGTGGAGAAGTCGTTGGCTTAGTCGGTAATACCGGACTAGCCACGGGGCCCCACTTGCACTACATGGTCAAGGTTCATGGCCAGGCGCTAGACCCGGTAAAGTACATCCTCGAATAGCTCGAAGGCTTCCCGCTTTGCTCACCGGCTCGTCATCAACCGACTCGGTTCATGATGAGCCCACACTGCACGCACCCCTCCTATCCAAAACACCCACCGAATCGACTCAACACCTATGCTACACTGCCGCGCCGCTAAAGGCGGTAGAGATCATGTCGTTACTCGACCTATGACAGATATTGAGATCAACCGATCAGTGAAGGCGCGTCCAATTCAGGATATCGCTGATCAGCTTGGCATCCAGGCCAACGAGCTACTTCCGTACGGAAAGCTAAAGGCGAAGGTTTCGCTTGACGTACTTGAGCGGCTTCATGCTGCACCACTCGGCAGGTATGTACTCGTGACCGCCATCAATCCGACACCGCTCGGGGAAGGCAAGACGACAACTTCCATCGGGCTTGCCATGGGCCTTTCACGCCTCGGCCATCGAACGGCCATCACGCTTCGGCAGCCTTCGTTAGGGCCGGTGTTTGGGATTAAAGGGGGAGGAACAGGAGGAGGAAGGTCGCAAGTCCTTCCGATGGAAGAAATTAACCTCCACTTGACCGGCGACGCCCACGCTGTATCCGCCAGTCACAATCTCTTGTCAGCATTTGTTGATAATCACCTGTTTCATGGGAATGCACTTCAGGTGGATCCGAATCGGATCACCTGGCCGCGGACATTGGGAGTCAGCGATCGTGCGTTACGGCAGATCTCGCTGGGAGAGGGGATTGTGGGTCGCATGGGCCAGTTTGTGATCACGGAAGCTTCCGAAGTCATGGCGATGCTCGCTTTGGCATCGAGTCAAGCCGACCTGCGACACAGACTCGGGGAGATCATCGTTGGGTTTACGACGAGTGGTAAGCCAGTGCGGGCAGAAGAGTTTGAATGTGCCGGGTCCATGGCAGTCTTGCTCAGAGAAGCGTTGTTGCCGAACTTGGTTCAGACGATGGAAGGAACCGCGGCGTTCGTGCATACGGGTCCGTTCGGTAATATCGCCCACGGGAATTGTTCGATTCTTTCCGATGCCATCGCATTGCGTTGTGCAGACTATGTCGTCACGGAGGCTGGATTTGGGAGTGAACTCGGAGCGGAGAAGTTTTTCAACATCAAGTGTCAGCTCTCAGGATTCAAGCCAGCGGCGGCCGTGGTGGTAGCTACGCTTCGCGCACTTAAGCTTCACGGTGGCGGAGGAGCGGTCAAGGTTGGAGTCCCGCTTCCGGCAGGGCTTACCGGGCCTAATCAGGAGGCATTGGTAAAAGGTTTTGCGAACTTGGAGCAGCATATTGCAAATGTGGAAGCCCATGGGGTGCCCGTGGTGGTGGCGGTCAATGTGTTCATCGATGACCCTGTGGCTGAACTGGAATGGGTTCGAGCGCGATCCCAAGAGGTTGGTGCGATTGATGCCGCGGTCTCAACCCATTGGGCCGATGGCGGCGAAGGGGCCGAAGCGTTGGCTAAGGCTGTGGTCAGAGCCACAGAGAAAACGTCTACGTTCAGGTATTTATATGACGTCGCTTGGCCGATCAGGAAGAAAATTCAGACCATCGCCACGCAGATGTATGGAGCCTCGGCCGTGTCGTTCGACGCACAAGCCGAACGAGACATCGAGGTGGTGCAGCAGCTCGGACTTGATCGGCTGCCCATCTGCATGGCCAAGACGCCGTTATCGCTGTCGCACGATCCCGCGTTGAAAGGGCGCCCATCCGGGTTTACGCTGCCGATCAAGGAGGTGAGAATGCTCGCAGGGGCTGGGTTTCTCACGGCGGTCTGTTCAGGTATTCAACTCATGCCGGGGTTGCCCAAGAAGCCGGCAGGGGAACGCATTGGAATCGATCCGGGCACGGGCGAGATTGTGGGACTGTCCTGAGGGTTAGGAGCCTGTCTGACATTGACCGTTCTACTGCGGCGAACGATCTGCGACCATCTGCATCGTTCTCGACCCGAAAAAATCCTCAATGTATTCCAGCGAATACACCTCCGGTTTTCCCGGGCATGCGGCCTTGCATCCGGCCCCACCTCGTTTGCCTCGTCACGAAGGTAATGTCGGACAGGCTCCTAGCGCTGTTTAAGATAGCGGAAAAATTCTGAGTCTGGACTCATCACCAGAGTGGACTTGTCTTTGAAGGTTTTCTTGTAGGCTTCCATCGAGCGAGTAAATTCAAAAAAATGAGTGTCCTGCCGGTAGGCGTCAGCATAGACCTTAAAGGCCTTCGCATCCCCTGCGCCACGAAGTTCCTCCGATTCCTTGTACGCCTGAGCCAGAATAATCTCGCGATCCTTTTCCGCCTCTGAACGGATTTTCTGTGCTTCCTCAGCGCCTTCCGCACGATATTGCTTCGCCTGCCGTTCCCGCTCAGCTTGCATCCGGGCGAACACGGCCTTCTCGTTCTGCTCAGGGAGGTCGGCACGCTTGATTCTCACGTCCTGAATCTCGATCCCATACGCG
>JBKJZK010000221.1:0-10820 GCA_046715215.1 Nitrospiraceae bacterium | reverse complement strand
CCGCCTTGGCTTTATCCATCCGTTTCAGCCAGGGCCCATACTCCTGCTTCGTCACCAGCCGATACCCGCCTGCGACCTGCACAAGCTGAATGCCTCGCCCATCCTGATCTAAATCGTGCGTGAGAATCCCCAGGGCCTGAACCACTTCGGCTTTTGAGACTGTCCCCAAGATAGACATCAGCCGAGCGACCGGCACCGGTTCGGGCGACACGAACAAGATCGCTTCGAGAATGGCTTTGAGTTCCCGCGCGTCGATAGCCTCCGCCTGGCGGTTCACCGCCTCGACACCGCCGTCCTTCGCCGCATCGTCTGGCACCTCGTTGTCCTCAATAACCGACGTTGTCTCTGCCAGAGCGATATCGTCTGTTTCTTGTTCCACAGTTGAGCTCATGCTCCCCTCCATTCAGCATCATCCAATTCTGCCGGGTCTGGTACAAGTGAGAATGCACGCGACACGAGAATCGGCCCAAAATGTTCTGTCTGGAATATCCGAGCCGTTCGAAGCCGCATGAGTTCCAGCAACGCCAAAAATGTGACAATGATGACAAGACGATGGCAGGCCGGCTCGAAGAGCTCGACAAAATTCACCGACTCCTGCCCCTCCAACATTTCCAAAATCGCGTTCATCCGCTCTCGGACCGTCAAGTTGTCGGGCAGGATCTCCATGAACCTCTTACCGGGATTGCGATCGAGGATTCCCTGCAACACATCCACTAAATCGAATAGGCTGACATTGTCCAACAGCGCCTCATCCGATTCCAATTCGACCACCGGGCTCTGTTCACGACTATAAATCTCCCGCCACAACTGCTCATGTTCGTCCAACTGACGGGCAGCGTCTTTGAACTGCTTGTACTCGAGCAACCGCCGCACCAATTCCTCACGGGGATCGGGCCCGTCTTCCTCGTCAGCGGCCGTCTCATCGGCGGGAAGCAGCATCTTGGATTTAATCTGGAGCAAGGTTGCCGCCATCACGAGAAATTCCCCCGCGACTGTCAGATTCAGATCTTCCATCGCCTCGATATAGGTAAGATATTGCTGAGCAATCAGATGGATGGGAATGTCGTAGATGTTGATCTCGCTCTTCTTAATCAGATGGAGTAAGAGATCAAGGGGTCCTTCAAAGTTCTCGATACGAACCTGATAGGGCAGTTCGGTTTGTTCTGTGGCATCGAAATGGTCATCCACAAGCAGGCTTATACCAGATTTTGGGGAGAAGGAGCAAGCCTCCATCTATTAGTAGTGGTAGCGAGGGGAGGGCCTCCTCCTCGTCACCGCCACCGAATCAGATAGACGATCAGCAGGGCGCCGAACCCAAGCAGGGAGAGGATGATCGCATACTGTACAGTCTGATTTTCGACCCCCAGGGATGCCTGTACGGTCGCCGATCTAGCCGTTCTCGTAAACTGCGGACCCTTTTCGAACAAGGCTGTGGAAAAGTCGTCTCGGCCCTTGAACGACGCGTCGGAAAAATCCGCCGTCGATCGGAACGTGGCCCGGCGAAAGTCCGCGTCCCCCTCAAACAGGGTGAAGGTAAAAAATGCCTCGCGGTCAAACGATGCTTCAGAGAAATCCGCCAGACCCTGAAAGCGGCTCCCGGAAAAACCGGTGCCCAACTTGAAATAGGTGCGCGACAGATTGACAGCCTTTTCGAAGACCACCTCCAAAAACTCCGCCAGCCCGTTGAACCGCGACTGCTGGAATGTGACCGGCCCCTGGAAAACAGACTGGTGAAATCTCGTATGCGGGCCGAAGGCCGTTTTTTCAGCAAACACGTCGCGCAGAAACCGGCCCTGCACAAAATAGCTCTCTCGCAAGAACACCGCGCCTGACAACGTCACCGGCTGAATGAACAGGGCCCGTGAGAGATCCACCAGCTGTTCAAACCTGGTCCCGCTGAACGTCACAGGCCCCTTCACCACCAGCAGCCCTTGTGTCGATCCGTGCCTGATCGCCCCGCGCACCACCGAGTTGACGATCTTCATGGAGCCGGGAATCACACGTACCTCGCGTCCCTGCAGCTCCTTCATACCTTCAAGCTCAGGCGGCAACAGACCCACGGGCAACGCGTCCAGAGACAGATCGCCGCGAATGACCACCCCTGAGAGATCAATCCCCTTCCCTTCCCTGAATGCCTGCAGCAGCTGCGCCGCATCCACCGCTCGCGCGTCTCGCTCTTGCTCCGTACAGTCGGCGCCCAGATGGCGCGTCAAAGCCACTTCCAGCCCTGAAGCAGGCGTCTGCACCTGACAGTTCGAGGCAGCGGCACCTAGCGGCAGCCAAAGAATAGCCAACCCTCCAACCATGATCCATGCACACATCCGATTCATCTTGCAGGCCCTTAGCAGGATGCTGAAAAAGTCGCTCTTCTCACCCGCCCGACCCCTGCGCGCCGAGACGCGCCTTTCCCCGTGCGGCGTTCTCGCATCGTTCAGACCCTCAACGTACAAAAAGATTCTCGGAGATCAGAAGGGCTGAAGGGGGCTTTCCTTTCGCCAAGACCCATTGCAAAGGCGAACGGCCCACACGAAGTGCGGTATGTACCTCCTCGGCCCTTCGCTCGCTGCGGCGTTGCTTGGGACAAGGCGCGTCTTGGCGCGCCAGGGTTGGGCGGGTGAGACGCTGGTCCTTTTTGAGCATCCTGCGGGGATGTTCTGCTCTTGTCCCAGCAGTGCATGCCCCCGAGTTTCCGCTGGGCTGAAATGGTTTTTCCGCAGCCTGTTATACGGAATGCCATGGCCCAACGCAAGGCAAGGACCGCCAATTCGCTGTACTGCCCACCTAAATTTGCTACACTTTCGCAAGCCGTGAGACATGAAAGGTCAAACGTGAAAGGTTTCGGAGGAAGAACACTCGGGCAGTCCTGCGTTTCACCTTTCACGTTTTTTGAGATGGGAGCCCCATGATGCCAAGCCACCTTGCTATTATCTATATACTGATTGTCATCCTCCTTTGTGGAGTCCCGGTCTCAGTCTCGGCTGACAGTGTCATCGAACTCCCGGTCCTGGCGGCCATTCGCCAAAACAATCTCGGCGTGTTTGAAATCCTGATGATGTGGTGGGACAAGAAACCGGAACCAAATCCCGTTCAACTACAATGGCTCCTCACCGGCGTGCGACTGGGAAACGATCATTTGGGCGCCATGGCTCAGGCCTTTGCCTATGCTGTCGAACGCACGCCTTCGGTCCAGCATAGCGGGACCGTCTCAGTGCGGGGGGTGGCCTATCAACCTACAGGCAGCGACGGACCAAGCGCCGGTGCAGCTATGGCCGTGGGATTCATCGCCATGTTCAAGGGGGAGCACATTCAGCGAGGCATTGCCCTGACCGGGACCATTGAACCGGAGGGACAGATCGGCCCGGTGGGCAGCATCCCGGATAAGATTCGTGCCGCCGCACGAGAAGGCTATCGCACCGTGTTGGTTCCACGCGGGCAGATTCATGACGCGCGGTGGAACCTGAACGAATTGGGATTTCAGCTCAATGTGACGGTGAAGGAAGTCGATACAATCGACGAGGCGTATCAGCTCATGACAGGCCAGCGAATCTAGCAAGATGCTGAAAAAGCCCGCCAGCTTCGTTCTCGCATCGTTCAGGCCCTCAACGGGGACCCGGCCGCCTCACTAACTCGGCGGCGCGCACAGACTTGGTGCTCCTTATTCGTCGCACCGTGCGCCCCTGAGGGTACGCCTTCGGTCCTTCACTCGCTGCCGCCTTGCTGAACGGCTTTTTTGAGCATCTTGCTAACCCATCGCTCCTTGGATAATCCCGTCATACTCGGCTTGCGTCAACCGATGCATACCCAGCCTCAATCGTCGAGTGAGTTCGGCCTGATCGGCAATTTGCAACATGCTGAGCAACAGCGCCTGACTGGCAGCGGACGTGCAGGCCAACCGGCGCACGCCGCCGATTCTCACAAAACCAAATCTGGCCTCTGTTCTCAGCTCGTCACTGAGGAACGCATCCAACGCGGAGAAGTCCAACACAGGCGACACGATCTGAAATTCGGCACAGAGCCCAACCTTCAGCACATACACAAGCCCACGGGACTCCGCATCGAGATAGGTTTGCAGATTCGTCCGGATCAGCCCAGTGCAGAGTCCCCAGAGGCCATGCCCGAGTTGCAGCTCGGCACTTTCCTCCGAAGTGCGTTCTCGCAAGGCCCCGGCCACGAATAAAAAATGACTCATTGAAAATTCATCGCGGAGTATAAACCCGCATTATTCACGAGGGTTCGTGACGAAACCGCCGAGACGGCAAGCGAGACGGGCGCGCGGGGAGCCCTGAGGGAGGGGGGCATACTTGAAACAGTATGTTGACCGACCGAGCGGCGAGCCCGCACGCCGTCAGGCTTTTCGCAGCAACGTATCGGGGGTTGCAATAGAAGCCTTCGTGAATAATGCGGTTTAAGCGGGAGAATGATACACATGGGAAACGGACGCCATGATCCTGGGACAGACTCACAGCGTCATCCAGTCGGACGACTCGACCGAGTCGTCCAGAATAGGCACCCCAGGCGAGTGTCAGTGCGTGCGGTAATCGTCTGCGTCGTCTAACAGGCCCTCTCGTTTTTCAGGAAAATCGGCGCCTTCATCTTCCTCGTCCAGTGTGAGCTCTTCTTCTACATCTTCATCGGTCTCAACAGCAATATCCACATCGTCCTCGCCCAGCTCCTCGTCAAGATCGGAATCTTTCAGCATCGGCGACCCCATCGGCTGCGATAACAAGGACTTCTGAGGTTCCTCATCCACGAACGGCTTCACAGATTTTTTGTCGAGAGCTGGGGCCGCTGGTTTGGACGAAACGGGTGGAGCCGTCATCACCACCGGTTTCTTCTGAACCGCCTTGGGTGCCGCAGCAGAACGCGTCTTGGCAGTCTTCTTGGTAGTTTTCTTGGGTGTTTTCCTGGCAGCCTTCCTTATCGCTGTTTTCTTGGCTACCTTCTTGGCAGCTTTCCTAGTAGCCGGTTTCTTGGCTGCCTTTTTCACTGCGGGTTTTGCTTTGGCTTTAGCCTTTGCCTTCGCAGCTTTCTTCTTCGCTGGCTGCTTCTTGTTTTTCGCCATCGATTTTCTCCTCTCTCATCCATTGGATGTCTGACGCAGTCTCCATCTAGCATAACCTTTAGGATCTTGCAACTCACACCTCAACAGAAGGCTCAAAAAGCCCGCCAGCGGCGTTCTCGCATCGCTCAGAGGCTCAACGTACCGAAGCCTACACCTCGCCTCTTCGCTCGCTGCGGCCTTGTTTGGGACAAGGCGCGTCTCGGCGCGCCAGGGTTGGGCGGGTGAGAAGTCTGGCCTTTTTGAGCATCCTGCATTGCGGGTCTACCACCTTGACTCCTGGCGTTGGGTCCAACGGATGGGAGAATCCTACAAACAGAATACGGCGTCAAGGGGGAGGGATAAGAATCTTGCTGCGTATCTCGTTACTCGCGCAAAACTTGCGAGAATCCCAGCCCCTCGTGTAGGCTGCGGCGCATAAGAAGGTTCCTCCGATCATGAAACCAGCTGTCGCCTCTCACGAACCGCTCAGCCTCACTGGGGAGACGCTCAGTCGCCTGGCCTGGCACATCCCCGATCTTGTCGCCTATCAGCACAACGAAGACGAATGGTGGTTCGCCCCCCTCGATGACAGCTTACCAATCGTGCGACTGAACCGCACCGGCCTGGAGATGTTACAGGCAATGAACGGCCACACGGCAGTCGGGGCGCTGGTGGAAAAATACGGGGCGCGGATCTGCGGACCGGACGGACAGCCGGGACAGTGGCATTTGGAGCATTGGGCCCTGCCCACCTACTCCCTCTGTTACTACGGCACAGAGCCCCCGGGCGGCCACCGCCACAAGGCCAAGTGGGATCTGCTCCTCCAACAAATTCGGGAAGGCTGGTCAGGACAAGAAGGGTTCGAAGGAGAAGAGCATCTTGAAGACTTTCATCACCACGAACTGACCAACAGCGGCGAGGACGACGGCCACTTCGACCTGATCGAAACCACCGTTTCGCATCTCTTCCGTGAACCGAACGACACGCTCAACGGCTTGACCTATGGCCGGCTGCTCATGCGGCAATTGCGGAAGCTGGGCTGGTTCACGCCCAAACCCCACGTCATCGTGGAAGTGGGCGGCGGACTCGGATACCTCGCCCGTGAGGTGGGCAAGGAACTCTTGCCGTTTGAAAAGCAGACCATCCGGTACATCTCCCTCGACATCACCCAGCCCTTCCTCACGCTACAAGTCACCCGTGCCAAGGCCGGAGGCTGGAGCGGCATCGGCACCCGCGCCAACGGCGAATGGCTGCCCTTCAAAGACCACTCCGTCGACCTCGTCATCGACAATGAAAACATGGCCGACATGACGCCGGTGAAGTTGACCAGGAAAGAACTCCTCGATGGGACAGGCGCCACGCCGCAGCATCAGGAAGCGTTGGATTGGATCAGGCGCGTGCGGCTGCCGCTGGGCACGGACCTGCCCGAGGACGTGATCTTCAACCTCGGCCCCTTTCGATTCGTGGCAGAACTGTGGCGGGTGTTAAAGCCTGGCGGCAGGGCGTTTCTCACTGAATTTGGGGTCGAAGAAGGCTGGCCGGCACCGGTCAAGCTGCCAGGCCACACGGAATACGAAGTCCAGTACAGCCACCTGCGCCAGGCTGTCCGCTGGCTGGGCTTCCAAGAGCGCTATCTCTCGCTGCCCCAATTCCTCGCCATCAAACCGGACACCAAAGTGCTCTGCACCGGCGCGGCCTATACCATTCAGCGGTTCTGCCAGGCTATGAACAAGCCGTTCATCATACGCGCCTACACAGAGAAGGAATTGCAGCAGGCCCTGGGAGACATGCTCCCGAAACTCCACGGCTGCCACTTCCACGACGTGGCAGATCCTGCGTGGTTCGGGCTCATTGACTTCAAAGTATTGTTACTCGAAAAACCAGGCGGGGCCCCGAAAGCCAACTTCTCGGAGAACAAAGGCTATCGGTGGTATTCGCAGCGGTGAAGCCGACCAGCAGGTGAGCGTGCCGATATCCACGCCAGCGAGACGCATCGTGCGTGACGGGTCATTCATACCTCAGTCCGAACCTCCGCCATCTCCGATTCAAGCTTCTCGCGTGCGTCTTTAAGCTGTTGGATGTCTTTGACGAGTCGACCGATTTCAGCATCGTACAGAACCCGTTCAACCGGTTCGCCTGCCTCGCGCAGGCTGACCGCTCGCTCGCCGACGTCACGATACAGCTCGTCCAATTGCTGGTCGAGCTTGCGGATTTCAAGCCGGATGCGCAGCAGTTCCGTTTCTTCCAACGCACGGTTCGCCGCCTGCGCTGTGCCAAGGCGCAGCGTCACCAAACCCGCCTTCAAATCATGTTTCAATCGCTGTAAGAGACCCATGCCTCCACCAGGCTAGGGGCGAGCGGCGAGGGTTAGAGGTGGGACCATATAGCCCCTTGTAGCCCCTTGCCTCTCGCCTATTGTTAGCTCACCGACCCTAGATCCAATTTCGTTTCCCACTGCCGCAACATGGTCTCACGCAAAGCACGGTGCACCGGCGCCTTCAGCTGTGGGTCCTGCTTCAACAGTGCAAAGGCCTCCTGCCGCGCCTGCTGGAGCAGATCCGTGTCCCGCAACAGGTTCGCGACGCGAAACTCCGGCATGCCCCACTGCCGGAATCCGAAAAACTCACCTGGCCCGCGAATGCGGAGATCTTCCTCAGCAATCACAAACCCGTCGGTCGATCGCACGAGCGCGTCCAGCCGCTCCCGAGCCGCCGAGGCCGGTTCGCTTGCTTCTTTGGGCTTCGTCGATCGAAATAGCACCCCACCCGAGGCCATCAGCAGACAATAGGACTGGTGTCCGCTTCGCCCGATGCGTCCGCGCAACTGATGCAACTGCGCCAGACCGAAACGCTCGGCATGTTCGATCATCATTACCGTGGCATTGGGCACATCGACACCAACCTCCACCACCGTCGTCGAGACCAGTGCCTGGACCGCCCCCTTCTTATACGATGCCATGACCTGCTCTTTCTCTTCCGACTTCATCCGACCGTGCAAAAGCCCGACGCGAAACTCGGCCAACTCGTCCGCTTGCAGCTGCTCTGCGCCTTGCATGGCCGCCTGCAGATCGGTCTTCTCCGATTCTTCGACGAGCGGATACACCACATAGGCCTGCCGGCCGCTCTGTAGTTCGTCGCGGAGAATCTGATAGGCCCGCCCCCGCTGGCTGTCGCTCATGAGAAATGTCCGCACCGGCTTTCGCCCCGGCGGCATCTGGTCGATCACCGAGACATCCAGATCCCCATACACAGTCATGGCTAGCGTGCGTGGGATCGGTGTCGCGGTCAACACCAGCACATCGGGCTTATAGCCCTTCTCGATGAGCGTCTTCCGTTGGAGGACGCCGAATCGATGTTGCTCATCCACCACCACCAGTCCAAGCTTCGCGAAGGTGACGCCTTGCTGAATGACCGCATGGGTCCCAATCACGACCTGCGCGGTCCCGGAGGCCACCTGCTCGCGAACGGCTTTACGCGCTGCCGCACGGCCACCACCGCTTACAACCACTACGGAAAGCCCGAGTGGTTCCAACAACCCCTTCATCGTCCAGTAGTGCTGCTCGGCGAGAATTTCCGTCGGGGCCATCAGCGCCGCCTGATAGCCAGATCCACAGGCCAACACCATCGCCTGTACCGCCACGATGGTTTTGCCGGAACCGACATCGCCCTGCACCAGGCGGTTCATCGGTTTGCGCGACGTCATGTCCGACAGAATCTCGCGAATCACCCGCTCTTGCGCCGTGGTCAACTGAAAGGGCAGCGCCCGATCCAGCTTGGCGAGGAGGGGCGTCTTCGGATTGAACAGCACCTGCTTGACCTCTTCCTTCATGACTCGTTGCCGCGAGGCCAATGCGAGTTGGAGCACAAACAGTTCTTCGAACGCTAAGCGACGATGCGCCGGGGTGAGACCTCGATCGAGCTGCCCCCCATCAGTCCCAGGCTGAGGAAAATGCACATCTTGAATGGCTTGTTGAATGGGCATCAATCGATAGCGGGCACGTAGGGGAACCGGCAACACCTCCTGCGCCTCGGTGGCATGCGCATCCAACAGGCCTTTCATGAGCACTCGCATCTGCCGGGAGGTCCACCCCTTGGTTTCGTGGTACACGGGAACGATACGCCCCACGTGCAGTGGCGATTCGGATTCCGCGCCTACCACTTCGTATTGCGCGACCTCCATCCTCATAGCCACCCACCCCTGCGAACCGACCAACATCCGCCCGGTCAGCATGACGCTCGTCCCGACGGTGAAGAGTTGCTCGAGAAACGGCTGATTGAAAAACACCGCCTGGAGACGCCCCGTTGAATCCTCCACCACAATGTCGAGGATGGCGAGGCGGCGACTGCGGGCCTTTTTCGCCTCGTTTCGGATGATCGTGCCGCAGATCGAGGCCTGCATACCCGGCACGAGTTGCCCGATCGGGGTCATGACCGAGCGATCCTCATAACGCCAGGGCACGGTCCACAGGGCATCCTCAACCGTCTCGATCCCAAACCGTTGCAGCAACGCCGTACGCTTCGGGCCAACTCCCTTCGCGAAACGGATGGGCTGTGCCCACCATGACCGCGATGGTGTTTCATTCATGACCGGTTCACGCACCACGATAGGCTCCGGCTCCTGTCGCGCCCAGGCCGAATCGCGAACGGCCTTGCGCAAGACCCCAAGAATGACCGTGGCTTCCTGCAGCCGACGCTGCAGGTCCTTTGCCGGGAGCCGCTGCTGGTCGTCAAGAAACAGCTCACGCAGCTGGAGCAACGCCGCTTCAATCGCCCGTGGATAGACGCGATCGGACAGGGCCTGCATCACCTGTGCGGAGACAAAACGATTCAAATTCTTGACGGTGGGCAGATGTGCGAAAGCATCGCGAGTCGCGAATTCGATCGGACGCGCGACACGGTCCAGCCATAGCTGAAACTGGTCAGAGGGTTTGGGCTCGGAAGAGCGCCACATCACAGCGGCGGATCGTATCACAGCCTCTCCCCCCTCCTCAACGAGCAGGATGCCGAAAAATTCCGCCAGCTTCGTCCTCGCATCGTTCAGACCCTCACCGGGGACCCGGCCGCCTCACCACTCGGCGGCGCGCACAGACTTGGTGCTCCTTATTCGTCGCACCGTGCGCCCCAGAGGGTACGCCTCCGGGCCTTCACTCGCTGCGGCCTTGCTGGAGGATCTTTTTGAGCATCCTGCGAACCCTGTCAATTTGCGGACAATCCTATGTGGCGCTTCTCTAGGGTGCTACATTGAGGTTCATCCGAATAAGACGCTTATGTACCGTCGCAACATTTCTCATATTTTGTATCCCGTCGCCTGCCTAATCGGGCTGTTCATCGTCTATCAAGCTTGGTTCAAACCGACCTATCTGCTTACGCCACCACCAGGTCCGTCCAATGCCGTGGTGGAAGACTCACGGGACCCCCCGCCAGAACCGCATCATAATGGCCCACCGAAACTGGAGCCTAAACAGACTCGCCTGATCGATCCCAGTGTGGTCCCGGAGACGACGCATCACGAACTATTGAAGACGATCCGCGACGAGATTGAAAAAGGAAACGTCAAGACCGCGGAAACTAAACTGGCCGATCTGCCGGCAGCTATCGCGGACGACAAAACCACTCGCCCCTATGTGTCCGTCCTCTGGAACAACCTGGGCATTCAACAGGAAAAACATGGTGGGACCGCTGTCTCGATCAATGCCTTCAAAAAAGCCGTGTCACTCGATGCCAAGAATCCCGTCGTCCAACTGAACCTCGCCCATGCCTACTGGGAACTGCGCGACCCG
>JBKJZK010000220.1:0-4026 GCA_046715215.1 Nitrospiraceae bacterium | reverse complement strand
TGTTCTCGAACTTGATGTATTCCCAAATATTGATTTCCGTCCAATCCAGCAGCGGATGGATCCGGATATGTGTTCCCGGAGGAAAGGTCGTCTTGAATTGATCCCAGAGTTCCGGCGGCTGATCGCGAAAATCCCAATCGCCATGTTTGTCACGGGGCGAGAAGTAGCGCTCCTTGGCTCTCGTCCCTTCCTCATCTGCGCGCACACCGAGAATGATGCCCGTATAGCCCTTTTGCTCGATCAGTTGCTTGAGCCCATTGGTTTTCAAGGCCGTACAGCAGTTGACGCGGCCCAGCGTATGATTCATCCCGGCCGCGAGCGCTTCCTTGTTTTGCCCAACGACCAATTTAAGGCCCCACTCACGGGCTACTCGATCTCGATATTCGATCATGGCGGGAATTTTGTAACTCGTGTCGATGTGCAGGAGGGGGAACGGGACATGGCCGATAAAGGCCTTTCTGGCCAACCACAGCAGCACCGTGGAATCCTTCCCCATCGACCACAACATGGCCAGGTTGTCAAAATGCTTATAGGCTTCTCTGAGAATGTAGACGCTTTGGTCTTCTAATTGACGAAGGTGTTGCACGGACTCGATCCTCTCGTGTGTTCAATGGATTCGGCCGGTCACGCCTGGCCCCACCAGCTCCTGAGTCAGTTCCTCTAACTTTCGTGCCGCCGCCCCATCTTCGATCGCCCGACGCGCGAGTGGGACGCATGACACCCATGTCGTCCCTTTGCCTGCGGCATACAGAATCAACGCCGCGTTCATCAACACCCAGTTGCAGGGCCCGCCCTGCAGTTGATTGTGAAGAATCCGTCGGAGCAGATCCGCTTCCCTGTCTCGCTGGTTCGATGGGAAACCGGCCATGTCGCGCAGCGTGCCCAGCGGTAATCCGACATCTTTTGACGCGAACGAGAGGGGCGTAATTCGCTCATCTCGTAATTCCAGCACCCTTGTGAGCGCGGCAATCGACAGCTCCGGATCGCCCTCGACGCCGCTGACCACCAGGGCCCGCGGGCAACCCAGCATCCTCAACACTTCAGCGGTCTTTTCAAAGTGGGGAGGATGGGACAGGCCGACGACCTGCGACGCGGCACGAGCCGGGTTCAAGAGCCTCGCAACCGGATGAAAGACGTTCCGCGCTCCCAGTTCTTGTCGCATTTCTAAAAAACGATAGATCGGAGGGTGGTAGAGTGCGATGTCGAGATAGGCGAACCCATGCCGTATTACTGCCTCTGCCGCACCTTTCGGCTCCAGGTCGATCGGCAGGCCCAAGGCCTTGAGCACCCCGGCATTCCCCGCGCGACCGGGAATCCCGTCATACCCATGCATCAAAACCGACGCGCCTGCAGACGCAGCTACAATGGCGGCGGCCGTGAGGGCATGGAAGGTTTCTTGTTTCCCCGCATAACTCGGCAGATCCACAACGCCGAGTTCTCGCGGAATGGGCACAGGTGCCACATAGGAACGAGCGGCTGCGGTCATCGAGGCCAGTTCGGTGACGGACTCCATCTTGATCCGCATGGCCATGAGAAAGGCCCCCACCTGCGCCGGCGTGGCGTCCCCTTCAATGAGCGCCTTCACCGCCCGTTTCGCTTCGTCCCAGGTGAGATCCTTGGCAGCCTTTGGCCCCTTGGCGATCTTTGAGATAAATTCCTGCATCGACATTACGGGGCCTTATGTAACCCGCACTCCGTCTTGGTAAAGTTTTTCCACCGCCCCGCGCGGGGGTCATCGCCGGGCATCACTGGACTCGTGCAATGGGTGCAGCCGATACTGGGATAGTGGCGGTCATGCAATTCGTTGTAGGGAACTTCATAGACACGAATGTAGGTCCAGACATCCTCCCGCGTCCACTTCGCGAGCGGATTGACTTTAGTCAACTGAAATTTCTGGTCCCACTCGATCAGCTTTGCATTGGCTCTCGTGGGAGACTGATCCCGCCTGATCCCGGTGATCCATGCGGCGAATCCCTTGAGCACTCGGGTGAGCGGTTCTACTTTGCGCAACTCACAACATTGATCGGGGTTACTCGCCCACAAGGCGTGGCCATACTGGGCCGCTTGCTGCTCCGGCGTGAGCAACGACTTCACCTGTATGACCTGCTGCGGGTGCAATCCGTAGCGCTCAATCACGCGATCGCGCGTGGTATAGGTCTCGGGAAACAGAAACTCCGTGTCGAGATAGAAGAGCGGCACGGAGGGATCGATGCGGTGAACCATGTCCACGAGCACGACATCCTCCGCCCCAAAACTGCAGGCGAGCACGATCTTCGGCGCGTAGCGCTCGATCGCAGCAGCCAGCACCTCTTGCGGCTGCTGCGCCTCGAACGACTCACCCCAGGTGTTCAGTTCCTCTGATGAGATATTTGCCATTGACTGCTTTCTACACTTACTCACACATCAAGCGGCGAGAGGGATGGTTTCCGACTGCGCGCGTCCAACGAGCACCGCTTCATCGTACGCGTTGCGCGAGCAAGGGAAACCGTCCCTATTGCCGCATCACTCTACTTTTTCGACCAGAATCCGATAATGCGCCGCGGCGGCTTCAAGTGGCTCCTGCAGCAACAACAGATGTCCATCGTTTTTCAAACTCAGAGGCACGTTCTTAATGGGTTCCCCCGCATCGAGCCAGACTTCCAACCGTTCCCCCGCATCCATCATCTCCAGTTTCAGCTTGGTCTTCACATAATTCAGCGGACAGGCCACCCCTCTGAGATCGTAGACCGGGGCGGCGGATGCAGCAGGCGCGGTCACAGAAGTGACAACCGGCTTGACCTCGGATGGCGCGTTGGTCGTGACCACCGCTGCCTTGGCCACCGGCGCCAATTTGAGATCTTTACCCATCTGTTCCGTGGCGGCACGACAGGCATCGACGAATCCCTTGGCAAAGACCATCTTGTCGCGGGCCGATTCGCCCGTTGTGTCCTTGGGCCCTAAATCGCCAACCCGCTTCCTCAGTTCCCGATACATCGCTGGAACGATGCCTTTTTGTGCGATTCGGCTGTCGAATTCAATGAAGGTTTCTGCATCCGTAGAAGGTTCAAGTCCTTCCGTGACAAGCAACGCCTTGGCAGCGGCTAACACGGCGCGATACGACTTGTTCACCGAGACGGAATATTGATGGTTATCGACAAGCAGCTTCGCCTGATAGAGTTCTTGGTCGGCTTCGAGAATGCCGTTCTCGATCATTTCAAGCGCGCCACCTGCGCACTCGCCTGGCCCGAGATCTTCCAGAACAAATTCCTCTTCACCTTCCCAGTCGTAGTAGAAGGTTGCATCATCCTGAAAGGACGGAACGATGGTGTAAGGGATCAGCTCGTCCTTGAGCTTAATCTTGCCGACACGATCAATGAAGGCCGGCAGCCCTTCGCCGGAGAGGCGGTCACGCCGATACACGTCGATCAAGTGCGTAATCGCCGCTGACACGCTCTTGGCCGGCAACTTGACCACCATTTGTCCGATCTTCGCTGTCCCGTTGACCCGCCCGCCCAAATGCAATTCATAGAAGGGCGCGACGTGCTCGCCAATGCGTTTCCCCACTCCATGCAAGCCGATCGTGGCGATGTGGTGCTGGGCACAG
This sequence comes from Nitrospiraceae bacterium, assembly GCA_046715215.1. Taxonomy (GTDB): domain Bacteria; phylum Nitrospirota; class Nitrospiria; order Nitrospirales; family Nitrospiraceae; genus Palsa-1315. The sequence continues at coordinate 443 of JBKJZK010000220.1, read as the reverse complement.
GAGTTGTGGCACCCGCTGATCTTGACGCTGACATCCTTCAGATCCTCAGGGACCCGTCCAGCTGGAAATACCTCCGCCAACGCTCGCGCGAGCCCCTTGGAGGACGTGATCCCCAAGCCGCACGTATCGGTGCCGGGACAGGCGATAATATCTTCGACCAACTCGGCACCGGGATCGGCCAAGCCTTGTGAGGCCAAGTCGGCATAGAGGTCGGCGATGCGCGACTCCGGTATCCATCGAATGATCATGTTTTGATTGATCGTCGTCCGAATGTTGCCATTGGAGTAGCGATCCGCAAGATCGGCCATGAGAAACATCTGCTCTGCCGTGATATCGCCCATGAATAACTTGGTCACTGCGGCGACATAGCCCTCTTGCTTCTGACGCACTACATTGGGGCGTCGCCACATCTCGAACGGCGTCTCCGCTGGCGCACCTTGGGC
>JBKJZK010000219.1:0-1351 GCA_046715215.1 Nitrospiraceae bacterium | reverse complement strand
GACAGCGACCTGCCTCTGTTCCTAGACCTTCAGCCGGGAAAGGGTTTCAGGGACCTTGCCCGCGACATTTCACGGCTGGATGCGACCTTTGTGCAGAGTCTGATGAGCAAGCACGAATCGGATCTTCATCTCCTCCAATCCGGTTTGACGGGCACAGAGGGGACAACGGGTGAACCGATTCCAGGGGGGGCTGCGCTGCACACCTTAGATGTCATGCGGTCGATGTACGACCATATATTTGTCGATTGTGGGCATACCCTCAATCCGGAAACCCGTGAAACGCTCGATTTTTCCTCGATGGTGGTTTTGATCACCACCCTGAGCCTCCCTTCGATCCGCCGGGCAAAACAATTTCTACAAGTAATGAAGGACGCCGGGTTCGACCGAGAGAAAGTGACGATCGTGGTGAACCGATATCAGTCCTCAGATGCTGAATTGCTCCAACATGCCGAGGGGTTGTTCGAGCAAAAAGTGGGGTGGTTGGTGCCGAACGACTATTCGATGGCCAGCAGTTCGTTGAATAAAGGTGTGCCATTGATCGTGCACGCTCCTCGTGCGCCCCTGACGCAGTGGTATGTAACCCAGGCGGCAATATTGGCGGGAGAAAAGCCAATGAAGCCTATTGGAGCCGAGGTCGGTCCAGAGGGGAAGAATTCTCTCTTCTCGCGCTATTGGGGAGGATTGACCTTCTCGCCAAAGGTTAAAGCGTAGTCCTCATTAGGGATGATTGGACGAACCACGAAGGGAGATCGATTGTGCTAAGCGCCAAACCGATTGATCAGTCCACACAGCAGGCCTATTACGAAGAACTCAAGGCGAAGGTGCATCAACGCGTAATCGAACTGCTCGACTTGACGGTGGCCAGTTCGATGGCGGAGGAGCAGTTAGGGCAGGAACTCAGTCACTTGGTCGAGCAAATTTTACAGGAGGGCAAAGTCGCGCTCAATCTACGGGAGCGTGGACAAATGGTGCAGGATATTCTGCACGAGGTCAGCGGACTGGGTCCCTTAGAGCCGTTGCTGAAAGATCCTACGATCAACGACATCTTGGTGAATACCCATAAGCAAGTCTATGTCGAGCGCTATGGAAAGCTGGAGCGAACGGCTGTCCGGTTTCGAGACGAGGCGCATCTTCGAAGAATCATCGAGCGCATTGTGGCGCGGATGGGGCGGCGGGTCGATGAATCGTCTCCCATGGTAGATGCCCGGTTGGCGGATGGGTCACGCGTGAATGCCATTATTCCTCCCTGCGCGCTCGATGGCGCCTGCCTGTCGATCAGGAAATTCAGCAAGGATCCGCTGCAAGTCTCCGACTTGGTCGAGAAGCGCTCCCTCACCCCTGAAATTGCCGA
>JBKJZK010000218.1:0-8370 GCA_046715215.1 Nitrospiraceae bacterium | reverse complement strand
CTGCTGCGTCTCGTCAATCTGTGGCAGGAGTTGCAACAACTCGGCAACTCGGTGCAGCGGTTGGGGGATATCCTGAATACGCAGCCGGAGCCTTCCTACAGTCCGAATCGCACGACACTGCCGCAAGTGGCGGGGCAGGTGGTGTTTGACGACGTGACGTTTCGCTATCGTCCGGATGGCTCCGAGGTGCTGCGCAAGGTGTCGTTTACCGTGGCGCCTGGCCAGGTGATTGGGCTTGTCGGGCGGTCCGGGTCCGGCAAGAGTACCATTGCCAAGTTGATTCAACGGCTCTATGTGCCGGCGCGCGGGCGTATTCTGGTGGACGGTGTGGATCTCGCGCAGGTGGACCCGGCCTGGCTCCGCATGCAGGTGGGGGTGGTGCTCCAAGAAAACTTTCTCTTCAATCGCTCCGTGCGCGACAACATTGCGCTGACCGATCCGGGATTGGCGATGGAGCAGGTCATGCAAGCGGCCGAGCTGGCTGGGGCGCACGAATTCATTCTGGAATTGCCGGAAGGCTACGACACAATGGTGGGAGAACACGGCTGCTCGCTGTCTGGTGGGCAACGCCAACGGATCGCGATTGCCCGAGCGTTGGTCGCGAACCCGCGCATTCTGATCTTCGATGAAGCCACGAGCGCGTTGGACTATGAGTCCGAGGCCATCATTCAGCAGAATATGGCGCAAATTAGCAGAGGGCGGACAGTGTTTATTATCGCTCATCGGCTGAGCACGGTGCGGCCGGCGCATCAGATTTACGTGGTGGAAAAGGGTGAGATTGTCGAGCAAGGCTCACACGAGGAATTGTTGCGTATGAAGGGGTTCTATGCGCGGCTGCAGTCACATCAGGATGGCCATGCGGGGGTGAGGTGAACTCTTCTCTGTAGATGGGCGACGAGCGACGAATCACGAGGTAGGGAATTCGCATGGCATTTGGAGTCCTTTCGCGACATTGGTTGGTTTGGCGGTCGTCCTGGCAGGCCGAGCGCGGCCAAGCAACCGGCTCAATCCCGAGTGGACGCTCGATGGAGTTTCTTCCCGCTGTGCTGGAAATTCAGCAGGCTCCGCCCTCGCCCATTGGCCGCGCGATCCTCTGGACCATTCTGGCGGTGTTTACCGTTGGAGTGTTCTGGGCGACATTCGGTTGGATCGATATTGTCGCGACGGCGCGTGGCAAGATCATTCCGAGCGGCTATTCGAAGGTGATTCAACCGTATGAAGCGGGTGTGATTGCCGCAATCCATGTGCAGAATGGGCAGCTGGTTACACGGGGCGACGTGCTGATCGATCTGGATCCGACGCTGAACCGGGCCGATCACGATCGGGCTTCCAACGAATATCGGGCTGCCAAGGTCGAGGCGGCGCGGCTCCGCGCGCTCATTGCGGGCCGTCCTACCTTCGAGGCCCCTCCTGATGGGGACCCGCAGTACGTGCTGCTGCAAGGACAACTCCTCAAGGATCAGCTGGCCGAGTACCAGGCCCGAGCCGCCTCGGCGCAATATCTGGTCGACCAGCGTAAGGCAGGACTCGATCAGACACGAGAGAATATTCGCCGACTGGAAGCAACGGTTCCCATGGAGGCTGAACGGGCGGACGCCTATAAGAAACTCCTCGCCCATGAGGCGGTCACGAAGATGGATTTCCTGCAAGCCGAGGGGCAGCGGATCGATAAGACGCAGGAATTGGCCGGGCAGCGCAAGAAATTCCTACAAGATCACGCCGCGCTCGCTGAAGCCGAAAAAAACTATCGGGTGCTCCTCTCTGAGTTCCAGCAATCCAAACAGGTGGAACTCTCGACGACCGAGACCAAAGCGGCGTCGCTGGTGCAGGAAGTGACGAAAGCGGGACAGAAGGCGGACTTTCAACGGCTGACGAGTCCCATCGATGGAGTGGTGCAGCAATTGGCCGTCCATACGGTGGGAGGGGTTGTCACGCCGGCGCAGGAGCTGCTCATTGTGGTCCCGCAGGATCATCCGGTGGAGGTCGAGGCGCAGGTTGAAAATAAAGATGTGGGGTTTGTAAAAAATGGTCAGATTGTCGAAATCAAGGTCGAGACGTTTCCCTTCACCCTCTACGGCACCATTCCAGGGAAAGTGTTGAGTGTGTCCGACGATGCCGCGCCGATTGAAAAAGTCGGGCTGATCTATCCCACGCGAGTCAGCATGGACCGGTCCACCATCCAAGTGGAGGGGAGGCAGGTCAATCTATCACCGGGCATGGCTGTCACAGTCGAGGTCAAGACCGGCGAGCGCCGCATGATTGAATACCTCCTGAGCCCCCTACTGAAATCAGTCAAGGAAAGCCTTAGGGAGCGATGAGCAAAGTATTGATATGTAAACACTGTATAGGAATCATCGCTGTAACATTTATTGTGCTGTGTTTTGCAATTCCTCGTCAGGCTGAGGGCGCCCTTGAAGGAGGGGAGAGCCGCCTTGAATCCCAATCGCGACCGTTTCAAGCATTGGACCTGACTTTGCGGGGCGCCTTGGCGGCGGCGGTCGACAACAACCCCGATGTGCTCCTCTATAAGGAGCGGATCGAAGCAGCCCGTGGGCGGGTGCAAGCGCAGTTGGGCACCATGCTTCCCAATCTCTCATCGACCGTCCGGCAATCCAGGCAAACGGTGTTTCGGGGGACCTTTGGACTCGAGCCTGTCAGGTCCGATCCCTTCAGCATTTTCGATGCGCGGGTCAGCGCGACGCAAAATCTTCTGAGCGTCAGCTTGATCCAGCGCTGGCGCGCCTCACGCGAAATGCTCCACGTCAGCGAGTCGGAGTCCGAGAGTCGAAAATTCGACACAATGGCCAGCGTGGCGCTCACCTATATGGAAGGCCTGAAGGCCATGGGGAGGGTGAAGATGCACGAGGCCAACCAACAAGTGATGACCGATCTGCTGGGGCTCATCAAACAGCGCCAGAGGGTAGGCGTCGCGACCGGCCTCGACGTTGCGCGGCTCGACGCGCAACTCGCCGGCGAACGGCAACAAACCTCTGTGTCGCAATATGCCGTCGAGAGCGCCAAGCTGAACCTCCTCAATCTGCTGGCGCTTCCCTATGAAACCACGCTGGCATTGACCGATGAATTTCGCCCCGATGTGATTGACCCACCAGCCGCTCAGGCCGCTGTGGAGGAAGCCTTAAAGCAGCGCCCGGAGGTCGTGGCTCAGGCGACGCGCGTGCGGGCGACGGAACTGACCTATTCCTCTATCACCGGCGAGCGCTTGCCGTCGCTGGTGGCGCAAGGGGACTATGGTCTCATTGGGAATCGATGGAACAACACCCTCGATACGTACAACATGGCGTTGTTGTTTCAAGTTCCGATTTTTGATGGAGGGCAACGCGAAGGCAGAATTGCCGAATCCAGGAGCCAATTGCGGCAGGAAGCGCTGCGTCTCCAATCCATCTTGAACCAGGTAAAAATGGAAGTGCACGAGGCAATGGCCGGCTTGGCTGCCGCGAAGGACCAAGTGGGCATTGCGCAGGCCGGTATGCGGTCGGCCTCAAAGGGGCTCGAATTGGCCCGAGAGCGATACGCCGTGATTACCGCTTCAAGCCATTTCGAGCTGACCAATGCCCTGACCGCCGTGGCCCGGGCGCGGGAAAACCAGGTCGAGGCCTTGTTTCAGTTGAACGCCGCACGCGTCAATTTGGCCAGAGCGACCGGGAGTCTGAACTCATTGCAGTAATCCTTGCCCGGATTCGAAATACCAATACGAACAGTCCATTGAAATCTTTGATCCACGAGGGTAGTGTGGTAGCAAGACCTTGTGGCTGGGATTGCCACATGAGTTAACATAATAGTTCTTATCAGACATACGAGATTTTTGATTCATGTCCCTCGAACTGCTCGGACGCATCCAGCAGGAACTGTCGATCACCGGCAGCGCAATCTATGAAACCGTCTTTGCGCTTGCCGAACGTGTCAACCGAAAGGTCCAGGTCCTCCGTTTACACAGCCAGGCGTCGAGCTTGTTGACTCAGATCGAACAGGGTCACGGCGAACTGGGACGTCAGATTGCCGCGCTCTGTGCTAAGCGCCCACGATTCAGCCACGAGTCAACCTCGCCACCCGATCAATTGGTACGTTTCCTCGGTCTGGCCGGTGACCGCATTCAGCAGCTTAAACGGACGCTGCTCAGCGTCGACAGCCATATCCGCGAGCTCAAGCTCGAAACGATCCACCACGAGCTCCTGACCCTGCAGCAGGACCTGAGTCTTCGCGCGGCGGCCATCGAACGATTCCCTATCGTCCAGGGATCACCGGTCGCTGGGCGGACACTCGCTCAGGTGGCGTTGCCTGCGTCGGTTCGTCTCGTCACGGTCCTTCGTGGACCATTTCTCGTGCCTCCTGACGACGCCCTTGTGCTCCGTATCGACGATGTCCTGGTTATGATCGGGCTGCAGGAAGATCTCACACAGGTTGCCTCGGAGTTCATCCAAGCTCGGAACGCCACGCCGGCATGAGTCGTGAGCGAGACGTGCGAAGAAGTTCTGAGTTCTGGGTTCTAAGTTTTGTTTTAAGAGTTCGGGGCTAGGGGCGATAAGAAAGGTGAGACGAACGATGGTTCTAGTTCCGAAGTTCGAGGTGTTTGGAACTTTGAACTCAGAACTCAGAACTTCGTGTCGCGCTTGTCGCGCACACTCCGTGATGGGGAACAGGATGATGCGCATGCTACAAATCCTCATCGGCCTTGTGTTCTTGGCCTGGGTCAATATCCACTCGGCCGCCGCCATTGAGTCCACCGCAAAAAAATCCAGCGATTCGCCGGGCCTCCGTCTGCTGGAAGAGATTCAAACTGTCATCACCGATCTGGCCGAATCGACAAAATCCTCCGTCGTGAATCTCATTCCCCTATCCGGACCAGGACGGGGGCGTGAACTATCTCAAGAGCGGACTCCCTCAGGATCAGGGTCCGGCGTCATCATTGACCTTGACGGACACATCATCACGAACAACCATGTCATCGGCGACGCGACGGAAATTGAGGTGCGCTTTTCCGATAAGTCCAAGCTGATTGCGCAGGTTGTCGGTAAGGATCTGGATACAGACCTGGCCGTCCTCAAGGTGACCGCCGACCATCCCCTCCCTAGCGCGAAATTCGGGGATTCGTCGGCCGTGCGCGTCGGCCAATGGGTACTCGCCGTGGGGAATCCTTTCGGACTCGATCGGACGGTCACGCTTGGCGTCATTAGCGGGATTGGCCGGGAGAACATCAACCTCTCGCGCTACGAAAATTTCATTCAGACGGACGCGTCGATTAATCCCGGCAACTCGGGCGGCCCGCTCTTCAACCTGCGCGGCGAAATCATCGGCATCAATACTGCCATCATCAACTTCGCCCAAGGGATCGGTTTCGCGATTCCCTCCAACATGGCCAAGCAAGTGATTCAGCAATTGCTGACGCAGGGGCGGGTGACGCGAGGCTGGCTGGGCGTCGGCATTCAACCGCTCACGGTGGAGTTGGCACGCAAGTTTGGCGTCAACGAAGGCGAAGGGGTGCTGGTCAATGAAGTCTTCGAGAAGGACCCGGCTGCGGCAGCCGGCATCAAACCCGGCGACATCCTGACCCGTATCGACGGCATCGTGATCGATACGCCGAACCGGCTCTCTCGCGTTGTGGCAGGATTGCTCCCGGGCTCGACGACAAAGGTTGAGATCGTCCGCGATCAGCAGCGCCTGGTGCTGGACGTCGCCCTCATTGAACGTCGCGACCACGCTGTAACCACCTCGCTCCCCCAGGCACGCACTGAGGTCAAGCTAGGCCTCGATGTGCAAGATCTGACGCCGGGCCTCGCCGATAAATTCAAGCTGCAGGAAAGCCGGGGGGTGCTCATTAGCAAAGTGGAGTCTGGAAGCCTCGCCCAATCGGAAGGCCTTCACGAGGGCGATCTCATCAAGGAAGTGAACCGTGTCGATGTGGGATCGGTCGGAGAATTCAGCAGCGCACTCTCCAAGGTCCGACGAGGCGAAACCGTTCTGCTCCGCGTGCTGAGAGAAAGCCGCGCGTTCTATGTGGTGCTCAAATCGACCGACCCCTAGTGGCGCGTGAAGCGCGAGAGGGGCGAAGAAGTTCTGAGTTCTGGGTTCTGAGTTAGAGGCGGGAGGGGCGAGGGTTCGAGGTCCGAAGTTCGAGGTATTTGGAACTTTGAACTCAGAACTCAGCACTCAGAACTTCGTGGCGCGCTTCAAGCGCCACGGTCTAATGCGCCGCCGCATGCGTCTCCACTTTGTGCGCTTCAATGATTCGAACCGCAAGCTCGCGCACTTCGTCGTACCGCGCGAATTCCATCGCATAACTCCCGCGTCCTGCCGTGAGCGAGTTCAACGCCGTGGCATACGTGAGTAGCTCCGCCATTGGAACGTGGGCGGTGATCTGCTCCGTCTGGTCTTTCGCCTCCACGTGGAGAATCCGCCCTCGGCGCGCATTCAAGTCCCCGATCACACCTCCGATGTGATCCGCCGGCGCCTCGACCTCCACCGTCATGATCGGCTCTAACAGAACGGCATGGGCCGCCTCCAACGCCTTCTTGAACCCCATCGACGCAGCGATCTTAAACGCCATCTCAGATGAATCGACCGCATGGTAGGACCCATCGTACACAGCAACCCGGCAGTCGACGACAGGAAACCCCGCCAGGTTTCCGTGGTGCATGGCTTCGAGTACCCCCTTCTCTACCGCCTGAATAAAGTTGCGTGGAATAGCCCCGCCTACCACCTTATTCTCAAACTTGAATCCCTCCCCGCGCGGCAGAGGCGCGAGCTCCAGCCAGCAATCACCGTACTGGCCATGCCCGCCGGTTTGCTTCTTATGTTTCCCCTGCGCCTGTGCCGTAGTGTGAATGGTTTCGCGGTACGGAATCTTCGGCATATGAAGCACCACTTCCGCACCGTACTTGCGGCGCAATTTTTCGAGCGCAAGATCGATGTGCAACTGGCCCATCCCGCTTAACACGATTTCCTTCGTGTCGGCATGCCGTGAGAATTCGAGCGTCGGATCTTCTTCTATCAACTTATGCAGCCCGAGACTGATTTTTTCGATATCGGCGTTGGACTTCGGCTCGATCGCAAAGGACAGCACCGGCCGCGGAAGCACTGTCTTCGGATAGCAGATGGGAGCCTGTTCGTCACAGAGCGTGTCGCCGGTTTGCGTATCTTTGAGTTTCCCAATGGCCACGATCTCCCCTGCGCCAGCCGAAGGCACGCCCGTATGTTTCTTCCCCAACAGCGTGTAGAGATGTCCGCTTTTCTCTTTGCTGCCCCGAGAACTGTTGAAGACCGTCGAGTCTGCGTGAAGGACCCCCGACAAAACACGCAGGAAGGACAGCCGTCCGACAAACGGGTCTATCAGCGTCTTGAAGACGACTCCTGAAAATGGATCTGCTTGAACAGCACGACGGCTCACCGCTTCTCCTGTATCTGGATGCAGGCCTCCCAGCGGAGTTCTCACCGCACGGTCCATCGGCGATGGCAGGAAATCGACGATCGCATTGAGGAGCGGAACGATCCCGATATTCCTAATAGCGGAACCGCTATAGAGCGGGACAATCGTGCAGGCCTGGACGCCAAGGCGAAGTTCATTGATCAGGTCCTCCTGCGTCAACTCCCCCACAGTGAGATACTGTTCCAATAATCGGTCATCACGCTCGGCCACCCCCTCCTGAATGCGCTTCCGCGCGTCCCCCGCCACCGCCCGCTCGTTCTCAGGTATCGGCATCTGCTGAAACGTGGAGGTCTCCGTGCGCGATGTCATAACATTCTGTTGAAGGAGATCCAGCACCCCCTCAAGCTGGACGCCACTGCCATAGGGCAACGACATCGGCAGTGGCGTGATCCCAAGATCGCGTTGACACATCGCAACAACGCCGTCGCGGGAGGCAGCGTCTTTATCCAATTCGTTGAGGAACAGAAGACAGGGCAAGCCGAGCGCTGTGACGCGAGACCAGACTTTGACAAGTTCGCTTCGGATCCCCGACGAGGCGCCCACGACCAGGATCACGGCGTCCACTGCTTGTAATGCCATGACCGTCTCCCCGAGCAGGCTCAGCGCGCCGGGGGGATCGACGAGATTGATGGTGGTGTGATTCCAGGAACAACGGAGGAGACTGGTACTGACGGAACTGCGCCGGTGCAATTCTTCCGGCTCGAAGTCCGAAACGGTCGTGCCTTGTGCGATCGACCCGAGGTGGGGAACAGCGCCGGCGGCAAAGAGCATGGCCTCAGCCAGCGAGGTCTTCCCGGCACCAGCACTGGAGATCATGGCCACATTTCTGAGTGACTCCCTCTGTAGCTGTAGCTCGCTCATGGGCCCTCCTCAAGATGACCGGAAGACGGTCCCATCTTCCGGAGATGAAATGGCCTACTTACATCGCT
>JBKJZK010000217.1:0-1678 GCA_046715215.1 Nitrospiraceae bacterium | reverse complement strand
GTCGCGGCGTCATGGAGTGCTTCCTGTTCTTCCACTTCAAACAGCCGCTCGAACATCCGCAACGACGCGCGCAACCGTTCAATCATGAGCAGTCGCTGTTTCTGGAGCGACGAGAGGTCGCGCTGCGCATCAGTCATCTCGACTCTGGCCTGACGGATCAACTCGCCGGCCTTCAGTTTAGCCTCCTTGATGACGAGATCCGCCTCCCGTTGAGCATTCTGCTTCACATCCTCTGCCAGCGATTGGGCAGATAGGAGGGTGTTCGACAATGTCGCTTCCGTCCGCTTCAGTTCAGCGAGCTGTTGCTCCAGAAATATGATCTTTTCTTGCTGAACTGCGTTGTCTCGATTCAACGATTCGACCGTCTGTGCCAGTTCTTCGAGGAAGCGATTGACCCCCTCCTTGTCGTACCCGCGAAAGTTGACCTTAAACACCATTTGCTGGATATCGAGCGGTGTAATTTTCATGGCACCTCTCCAATACTATTTCCGTCCATGGCTACTGCGATTTGAAGTAGTGACGGCACAATGGCCCTCTGAAGAAATACCAGAATCAATATGAGAACAAAAGCAGACAGGTCAAATCCTAAACGCGTACCGACTATTCGGCGAATTGGAGCCAATGCAGGCTCGGTCACCTTTTCCAGAAACTGCACAATTGGATTCCAGGGATCAGGATTGACCCATGAGATGAGTGCGCGAGCAACGACAACATATATATAGACTTCTAAAACATAATGGATGACCGTTGCCAATGCGCTCAGGACATTGCCTATGACAAACATCAGCGCCCCAACTCTTTCGATCGCATCGTAGCCGCTTCGACCGCCGCCATCAGCGCGGCACGGAATCCCCCCTGCTCGAGCTGATGAAGGCCGGCGATGGTCGTGCCTCCGGGAGACGCCACCCGATCTTTCAATTGAGCGGGATGCACCCCTGATTCCAGCACCAAGCGAGCCGCGCCGAGCACCGTCTGGGCGGCAAGAAGCTCGGCGGTCTGCCGCGGCAAGCCCATCATAACCCCCCCATCCGCCAGCGCTTCAATGGCCTGAAATACATAGGCCGGCCCACTGCCGCTCAGTCCGGTCACGGCATCCATCAATCGTTCCTCAACCAGTACCACCAGGCCGACAGCTTCGAATATTGTTCGAACCAGCCGAACGTCCTCGTCGGAAACACCCGCACCCATCGCAAGAGAGGTCATACCCTCCCGAACCAATGCCGGAGTATTCGGCATCGCACGAACGACCCGCATCGCCCCGGCAATCTGTTCCGCGATTGTCCGAATCGTCACCCCTGCCACAATAGAAATCACAAGGGCATGGGCCAGGATCGGGCCAAGCTCAGTGAGCACAGCAGGAAGCGTCTGAGGTTTCACCGCCAAGACGACCACATCAGCCCAGGCGACAGCCTCACGGTTGGAGAGGCCAACCCGAACGCCGAACTGACTTTTAAAGCGATCGCGGCGCTCGGCAACAGGATCCGTCGCCCATATCGACTCAGCAGAACACACCTGTCCTGAGAGGAGACCGCCGATCATGGCCTCAGCCATCTGACCACCCCCGATGAACGTGATCTTGCTCGTGATCGTTGGACTAGGCACGCCGCGCTCCAAAAATAGCCGTGCCGACTCGCACCATCGTGGCCCCCTCTTCGACTGCAACGTGATAATCGTTCGA
>JBKJZK010000216.1:0-3266 GCA_046715215.1 Nitrospiraceae bacterium | reverse complement strand
CCGACTGCGGCCGTCGAGCGAGCACATTCTGATCGTGCGCGCTCCGGGAGCAACGGACCGACAGGGGTGTCCTTCCGTCCGTTTGTGCTAGGATGCCGCGCATGTCGGCGTTAAAACTGGTGCTTTGGGGATTCCTCGCTGTTCTTGGCTCGGTTGCGCTCGCCTTTGTTGTCGGTCTTATCCATCCACAGGAAAAAGTGAATGGGCTCTGGTTGGTTGTCGCGGCGGCGTGTATTTATGTGCTCGCGTTTCGCTTCTACGGCCGCTGGATTTCGCATCGTGTTGTTGAGCTAAATGATCAGCGTGTCACGCCGGCGGTGCGATTGAACGACGGCGTCAATTTTCATCCCACCAATAAGTATGTGCTGTTCGGTCACCACTTCGCGGCGATTGCTGGGGCAGGGCCGTTGCTCGGGCCGGTCTTGGCGGCGCAGTTCGGCTTTCTTCCCGGTTTTCTCTGGCTGGTGATCGGTGCGGTGTTGGCGGGAGCGGTGCAGGATTTCGTAATTCTCGTGGCCTCGATGCGGCGCAACGGGCGGTCGCTCCCTGAGATTGCGCGGGATGAACTGGGCCTTGTCACCGGTACCGCGACGGCGGTGGCGGTGCTCTTTATCGTGGTGGTCGCGCTGGCCGGGCTGGGCTTTGCTGTCGTAAACGCGCTCTATCGCAATGCCTGGGGTACCTTCACGATTGCGATGACAATTCCCATTGGCCTCATCATGGGCTTCTATCTTCAAAGATTCCGGCCTGGTCAGGTGGCGGAAGTCTCCCTGCTTGGTGTGGTGCTGTTAGTTGCGGCGGTGATTTTCGGGCGGGTGGTCGCGCAGTCTTCGGTCGCCGGGTGGTTCGAGTTTGAGCGAACGACGCTGGTGTGGGCACTGGCTGGCTATGGGTTTCTCGCTTCTGTCTTGCCCGGCTGGATGTTGCTAGTGCCGCGCGGGTATCTTTCTACCTTTATGAAGCTCGGGGTGGTGGCGTTGCTGGGCGTGGGGGTGATTCTCATGGCGCCAACGATCGAGATGCCGCGCGTTACTATATTTGCAAGCGGAGACGGACCGATTATTCCTGGCACGCTGTTCCCTTTTCTCTTTATCACCATTGCCTGCGGAGCCGTGTCAGGCTTTCACTCGCTAGTCTCTTCCGGGACCACGCCGAAGATGATCGAGCAGGAATCCCAGGCCACGATCGGTTACGGGGCGATGTTGCTGGAAAGTTTTGTGGGTGTGATGGCCTTGATTGCGGCCTCGGTGTTGATTCCCGGTGATTATCTGGCGATTAATACCATGCTCATGCCCGATGAGCTGGCTGCGATAGGCTTTCCCGTCTCGCGGGTTCAGGAACTCTCGCAACTCGTCGAGGCAGATGTGGCGGGCCGGCCTGGCGGGGCCGTATCGTTGGCGGTCGGCATGGCGTCCATTTTTTCCGCGCTTCCTGGTATGGCCGGGTTGATGGCCTATTGGTATCAGTTTGCGCTGGTGTTCGAGGCATTGTTTATTCTAACAACGATCGACACAGGCACGCGTGTGGGGCGCTATCTCATCCAGGAGATGGGCGGGCGTTTCTATTCTCCGTTGCGGCGGATGAATTGGTGGCCTGGTGTGGCGGCGAGCAGTGGGCTGATCGTGGGAGCCTGGGGCTATCTCATCGGCACCGGCAGCATTTCGACGCTTTGGCCGATGTTCGGCGCAGCGAATCAGTTGCTGGGTACCTTAGCCCTCTGTATTGCGACGACGGTGCTCATTAAGATGCGGAAGGCGCAATATCTGTGGATCACGGCGCTGCCGATGTTGTTTGTCGGCACCATCACGTTAATCGGGTCCTATGAGATGTTTGGCATGTTTGTGACCAAGGCCTCGTCTGTCCCCGATGGCGGACAGGCTTTTGCGTTGTACCTGGATGCGGGGCTGGTGGCTGTGGTGGCCTTGCTCGCGGCGATCGTCTTGGGCGATAGTATGATGCAGTGGTACGGCTATGTGGTCTTGAAGCGGCCGTTCACCAGCAGCGAAGTGGTGGTGATGGCCGGCGGAGGCTCGCCGGGAAGATTGCAGACGACGATTCGTGATGATGAGGAGAAGCGCTTGCAGTTGCCCGGTGGGGGGTGCTGTTGAGGGGTGGAGGGTGGCATGTTGATCTCCTGTGCTCGCGCAACGCGCGGTCTCGGAAGGATGGGAGGGAGCGGCCAGGTGCCCTTTTTGCTCGCAGAGCCCCCACGATGAAAGGGATGGAATGACACCCGTGCTGATCCCTTGCTCCCGGAGCGCGCACGATCAGAATGTGCTCGCTCGACGGCCGCAGGGGGATCAACACGGGTGTCATTCCAAGAGAGAGAAACAAGCGAACTTGGAAGGATCATACAGAGGGGATGAGGTCGCTCGATGCGCACTCGAGGGTCAACCAGGCTACCCTATGGTAGAAAATGGAATGGTTGAGGATAGAAGAGGAGGGGATTGTGGCTGAGCAGTTTTCGTTCGATGTGGTTTCGGAGGTGGACATGCAAGAGATGAAGAATGTCGTTGATCAGGCGACGAAGGAGGTCAAGCAGCGCTTCGACTTCAAAGACTCGAAGACGGAGATTACGTTGAAAGAGAAGGAAAAGGAGCTGGTCCTGGTCTCCGACGATGAGTATAAGCTCAATGCGGTGAACGATATTATCAAGACCAAGTGCGTGAAGCGCGGAGTCTCGTTGAAGGCGTTCACCTATGGGAAACTTGAGCCAGCTCTGAGTGGGACGGTGCGCCAGGTGGCGAAGATTCAAAGTGGTATCGCTGCGGACAAGGCGAAAGAGGTGACGAAGGCCATCAAGGAGTCCAAGCTGAAAGTGCAAGCGCAGATTCAAGGCGAGCAAGTGCGCGTGCTGAGCAAGAGCAAGGATGACCTCCAAGCGGCCATGGCGTTTCTTAGGGGGCAGGATTTCGAGATTGATTTGCAGTTCACCAACTACCGCTAGGGCGGAACGCTGAAAAAGGCCGCCAGCTTCGTTCTCGCGTCGCTCAGAGACTCCGACGTACCGCAAGGGTACGCTTCGCCATTTCACTCGCTGCGGCCTCGCTGGACGACCTTTTTGAGCATCCCGTAAGGTTTTGTCTTGTGCATGGCTAGAATTCTTATCCTCGGCCTTTTCCTGGCGGTCTTTCTTGCGGGCTGCAATCGCAGCGATGCCATTGTCGTCATCCAGCTCCATCCGAAGAATCCTGACATCATCTACGTCGCGACGAACGACTACATCTATAAGACGCGCGATGGGGGCCAGACCTGGACGAATCTTT
>JBKJZK010000215.1:0-3263 GCA_046715215.1 Nitrospiraceae bacterium | reverse complement strand
CTGGGTGGGGCGAGCCCAGACCCAGGCGCTCCTGAACGCCGCACGCGGCTTGTATCCCACCAGCCCGCATGTCCAAGTGGCACAACAAGTGATTACCACAAGACAGCCGCCGGCGCCTCCACAACCGCCCGTTCCCCCTGCACCGGGAACGAGGCAGCCGACCATGCCAAGTCATCAGATCACGCCGGCGCCGGGATCGCAGACTGTTCCGCGAACGTTGAACGAAATCACGCACAACACACCGACAGCACCACCCCACATCGGCAATCAACCAGGCGTCATACATCAGATGCCGCCCTCGACAGGATCGAGAACGTTGACCGACGTCCGCCAGTTGAATCCCTTCTTGCCGCCACCAAGCGCTGCTCCGCCCGTATCCCAACAGACTCCGATTACCGGCTCACGGTCAGCCCGCACACTTCAGCAGTTTTTACAGCCCTCGCAGGCAGCGGCGGGCGTTCCACCGGCTGTGCAACCACCTGTGGCAAGACGATTACCCCCGACCGTGAACCAGATCCGTCCGCCGATGCCGCAGCAAATGCCACAGGTGCCATCACAAATTGCACCCAGGGGTTTTGGTGGCAGCAGGCAGAGTGGCGGGGGCGGTCGAGGAGGCGGAGGAGGGTGGAGTGGTCCTGGTGGGGGCGGAGGACGGGGGAGGTAGAGCGTGAGGAGCAGAGGCAACCAGTTGATTGTTGCATTGATCGCTGCGGGCTGTTCAGTCTTGCTGCCGCTGCATTCGTTTGCTGCGGATTCAGGCGATGTTCGAACCCACGCGGAGCAATCCTTTGATCAACTCAAGCAGCACAGAGGACAACAAGACTCTTCGAACATACCGTCCGAGTTGCGCCACAAGGTTGAAGATCGCAACAACTATTCAAACGATCACTACTTAATCGGCAGGGGCCAGGGGGACATGGCAAAAGGCCTAATCATTTGCCGGCGGGTGTCGGAACTCTCTGCCCGTACCGATCTGGCCAAACAGATTCGTATTCTGGTGAAAGAGCACATGGTCGACCGAGTTCGTGAGCGGACTGGCCGAGAGGCGGAACAGGACATCGAACTCACGCGTGAAGAAATCGTCCAGGAATATCTGCAGGGCGTGAAGATCGTCGATCGCCAGATCGATGGAGAGAGCAAAACCTGCAGCGCGACCGCCATCATGCCCAAAAACCAGATCCAACCCAAACCAGCACCCGACCGCCTTGAACCCGCCCCGATGGTCATTCGATAAGCAATCCCCCTTAACAGGCTACGGAATACCATCTCGGCACAGCACAATCTCGATGGTCTACGCAGTTTGGCAAGAAAAGAAGTCCTTGCAGGATGCTCAAAAAGACCGTCCAGCAAGACCGCAGCGAACGAAGAGGTGAGGCGTACCCTTGTGGTACGTTGAGCCTCTGAGCGATGCGAGAACGATGCTGGCGGACTTTTGGGGCATCCTGCCGATCTTCCGTTGCAGTCCGGCACCAACATCGGATATGTAACTCCCCCATGCCGATCGAAAACAGTTTTCAACACGACGAGATGTCACGAAAGAATCCCGGCGAGCGGATCACTGTTCGTGAAGTCACCCCGACTGCCCTATCAGAGTCGTCCTCCGGGCAGGACGCAATGGCCGTGCTCGGCAAGCGCCTCTCGCAAACTGGTGTCCGCGCGATCGTCTTGCTGCACGGCTCGATCCTGGGGACCGATATCTTTGGGGTACAACGGTTGGATGAGCTGGGCGGGCTCAAACGTGGCTACTCGCGCGGCGTGGCGGGCCTCGATGCCTTATTGGCCCTGATGCGGGAAAGCAGTAATGGCATGTCACCGCTGCCCGGGGGGTTGACGCCACCGCTCGCGAATGATGACGCCACCAAGGGCCTGCTCGATGAGCAGATCAGAGATGCCGGCAATTTCACGAACGCCTATGTGGAATTAATGAGACAGTCGCTCAACCGAGACCTGGATCGCCCGATCTATTGCGTCCGCGAACTCTGGTCCTGTGAACACCATCACCTGGGCCGTGCCATGGCGGCTGTCTCGATGCTCGAACGTCTTCGCGACTGGGTCGAGGCCCACAAGCTGGGCCAAGGAGATCGAATCCTCGTGCAGGCTCATGGACAGGCAGGGTTAGTCCTCGCCCTCGTCTCGAACCTCTTATGTGTGGCCGCAAATAATAGCCGAACGCGGCTATTTGATCTGTTGTCGGCTTTTGCCTCGCAGGTAAATCGACCAGACATCACCTTGACAATCAACCGTGTCGCTCCGCTGTTGTCGAATGGCGCCCTCCTCAATGGAGCGACGCTGGACGTCGTCACGTTTGGCATGCCAGTACGCTACGGGTGGGATCCGTCCGGATTGGGCAAACTGCTGCACATCGTCAACCATCGAAATCTTCGGACCGATGGAAAGACCTGGCTCTCAAAGATGGAGTTGCCCCAGATCACGATGGAGATGCCGATCGCGTGGGGTGGAGATTACATCCAAGAATTGGCCGTGGCCTGCAGCGACGCCATGCCGACGACAGAAGCAGCCAAGGTGGCCAATAAAGCAGTGTGGGAGTTGGTCGAGCCCTACGACGGATTTGAGCGCTGGCTGGAATGTGCCCGTCGTGCCGTCCGTATCCCCAGTGAGGGGCTGGGGATTCTCGCCGACTATAAAGATTCCACCGGGTCAACCAATGTGCGCGACCACTACTTCGGCCACGCAGCCTATACTCGCCTGAACACGATGCTGTTCAACACGACTGAAATCGTTCGCACCCTCTATTCATAGAGACCATCTTCGACCACTTAATCCCCAAGGATGTTCAGAAGGGCTGTCCGGCAAGGCCGCAGCAAGCGAGAGCCCGCGGCGCACATTTCTGGTACGTCGAGGGCTTGAGCGACGCGAGAACGCAGCTGGAAGCCCTTTTCAACATCCGCTACCCTTCGCGCAACTGCACCGCAAGAGGTTCCCAGGAAAATATGCCGTCAAGGTAGGCATGGCCGTTCGGCGTAGTGGCAACGAGTTCGATAGATTCGTACACACTGATCGTCGTGCCGCTGCCGGCTGAGGCGGAGACTTGCATCGTCAGTGCGGCGCTTGGAGCCGGTGAGGCAATGTCGTGATGCGTCCGCAGTTGTTTGGGCGAGGCGAGTAGGTTCACGAACTGAGCGGGCGGCGCTTGACGGAATTCGCCATCATAGGTTACCCACAGTCGCACTGCAGCCGACACATGGGCGTACCACTCGTCTCCGACCGCGTTCGCTTCAACCCAATTAAACAGGGTGTTCACC
>JBKJZK010000214.1:0-2685 GCA_046715215.1 Nitrospiraceae bacterium | reverse complement strand
GATCCAATTCCTTCCGCAAACGAATGTCGGCGGGCACGGTTGCCTCGCTCAACTCCTCCAGCGATTGCAAGCCGAGCGTGGCAAGCATCTCGCGAGCATCAGCGTCGGTGGGACCAATATGGCGATGAATAAACGTATCGGTCGGGCTAAGAAAGTCCGGTGTGGCCATGGTGTTCGTCTAGCAGGATGCTGAAAAAGTCGCTTTTTTCACCCGCCCAACCCCGGCGCGCCGAGACGCGCCTATTCCCATGCTTCGTTCTCGCCGCGCTCAGAGGCTCAACGTACCGAAGCGTACGGCTCGCCTCTTCGCTTGCTGCGGCCTTGCTGGACGGCCTTTTTGATCACCCTGGGTGGTATTCCCCTCTTGCCCCAGGCGGACGGACCGGTGAAGTGTTTTCCGCAGCCTGCTTGTCCTTCGGATAAGTCTTGTCGGTCGAGAGCCTGATGTGCCGCCTGACCCTTTCGCGACCCGCAGACTACCATGGGCACTCCCTATTCTCCAAGGGTTGTGTGAGGGCTTCTGGACTTGCCTTTGGACTGAGAGTCACGTAAGAGTGCGGACAATCTAGCGGGATGCTGAAAAAGTCCGCCAGCGTCGTTCTCGCTTCTCTCAGAGGCTCAACGTACCGAAGCGTACGACTCGCCTCTTCGCTCGCTGCGGCCTTACTGGACAGACTTTTTGAGCGTCCTGCGGGGACGTTCCTTCTTGTTCCAGACATGCAGGACATTGAAGTTCTGCTGTGCTGAAATGGATTGTCCGCAGCCTGCTAAGGGAATTTCTTGTCCCTTGCGGACACACATAACACAAAGACAGTTATCCGGGAGGCTGTGAAACTACACGACATTCTTATCGTCGGAGCCGGTCTGGCAGGGATGAGGGCGGCGCTTGCCGCACCGCCGGATCTCGACGTCGCCGTGATATCCAAGGTCCATCCGGTTCGCAGCCACTCTGTGGCTGCGCAAGGAGGCATCAACGCGGCAATGGGAGAGCACGATTCCTGGGAAGCCCATGCCTTCGACACCACGAAGGGCGGGCTCTATCTCGGCGATCAGGACGCCATTGAGGCCATGTGTCGCGAAGCGCCTGACGACATTCTCGAATTAGAACGTCTGGGGGTCATCTTCAGCCGCGACGAACAGGGACGTATCGCCCAACGTCCGTTCGGCGGAGCGGGTTTCCCACGCACCTGCTACGCCGCCGATCGTACCGGCCATGCCATCCTCCACGCCATGTACGAACAGCTGCTCAAACGGCGCATCGCCGTGTATGAAGAGTGGTATGTCACGGCGTTGATTGTGGAAGACGGCGTCTGCCGGGGAGTCATCGCGTGGGATCTGATCCATGGAGGGTTGCGCGCGATCGGGGCCAAAGCCGTCATCTTGGCCACGGGAGGCAGCGGACGCGTCTTCCTGACGAGCACAAACGCCGTGATCAACACCGGTGACGGCATGGCGCTCGCGTATCGTGCCGGTGCTCCGTTGGCAGACATGGAATTTGTCCAGTTCCATCCCACCACACTCAAGGGCACGGGTATCCTCATCACCGAAGGGGCTCGTGGAGAAGGAGCCTACCTCCTGAATACCCTGGGCGAACGGTTCATGAAGACCTATGCCCCGCAGCAGATGGAGCTGGCCACTCGCTCCACTGTCTCATTGGCCATCGGGCAAGAAATCCAAGAAGGCCGTGGGGTCGATGGATGTGTGTTATTGGATTTGCGGCACCTTGGACGCCGGCGCATTCTCGAACGGCTCCCTCAGATCAGAGAACTTGCTATTGAGTTTGCCGGCCTCGATCCCATCGAGACTCCCATTCCTGTCCGACCCGGCGCGCACTATCAGATGGGTGGCGTTCGGACCAATCAATGGACGGAAACAGGCATCGCCGGCCTCTATGCGGCCGGTGAATGTGCCTGCGTCAGTGTGCATGGCGCCAATCGGCTCGGAGGCAATTCACTGCTTGAAACGATTGTGTTTGGGCGTCGCGCCGGAATTCGAGCCGGAGAGTACGCGCGAACCGTCGCGCCCCAGGCACTCACAACAGACCAGCTCACAACCGAGCAGCGTCGCGTCCAGCGCTTGCTGGCACAGGAGGGATCGCTCCGAGCCTGGCAGATTCGGGAAGAACTCGGCCAGTTGATGAGCCGCAATCTGGGCCTCGTTCGGACTCGCGAATCCATGTCTGCTGCGATCTCGGCACTCACAGCACTGACTCATCGCGCCGCCTCCGTCACGGTGCAGGACAAAGGGCGGGTGTTTAATACGGACCTCGTGCAAGTTTTCGAACTTCAGTCCCTTCTCGATGTCGCGGAGACCATCGTCGCCAGCGCCCTGGCTCGGCAAGAGAGTCGAGGAGCCCACTACCGATCGGATTTCTCGAAGCGGGACGATGCCCAGTGGCTCAAACATACGTTGGTGACGAGGACACCCGAAGGACCAGTCTTACAGTATGTTCCTGTTGCAATTACGCGATTCCAACCGAAGTAGTACCCCCATGTCTACATGTACCCATTTGTCTTGTGTGTTCATCTACGGGATCAACATTCCAGGGTGCCCAGCTTTCACGCAAGACCCGTAACAGCGAGCAGATCTAATCGGAGCTTCGCATCGAGAGAGAGTTGCCAGCTTTTCAATCTCAGTGATAGGCTGGTATGTGCTACGCTGCAGGCTGATCAAAAAGCCCTCTAG
>JBKJZK010000213.1:0-4295 GCA_046715215.1 Nitrospiraceae bacterium | reverse complement strand
TCCCAGCGCACCATCAGAGTTCGTTGCTGCATTCAGAAAATACTATGGGCCAACCATGAATGCGTTCGAAGCTGCAGAAAAGAATGGTCGAGCCGGTGATCTGCAAAAAGAGCTGGAAGTTCTGTTCAACAGCCAAAACAAAAGCCCACGCAAGGATGCCACTTCCATTCCTGCGACCTTCTTGCACGTTACTGTCGCGCTCTGAAAACTCGGCGGGCATGAACGAATGATGATGAACCGCTAGACAGAGTTTGTGCTAAATTTGTGCTATAAAATCCCTAAAGGCCAAGACTCCTCGGAATCAGTGGAGACAGTAAAATCCACCTAAGAGCTCGATACAATTTTTCAGGGCTTTCCTCCATCGTCGCGACGGGTCAAAAACAAATGAATTTGACCTACAATCCTCTTCATCTCTCTCAACCAGTGCCGTCAAGTTTCAAGTCATAGACGGAACAAGGCAATTCCCTCCAGCGCGTTTTAAGGCTTGTGGTAGGCTTGAACACAAGTCGTTTAGGAATCTTTGGTTCTATCCTTAAAGGCCTCTCAGGTATTTACGGTCGGGTGGAGTGATTGACGAGCATCTAGAACCATGACCCGAACTGCTCCGTCGGAAATTCTTGTCATGCTCCTTTTGCTGAGCACCTGCCTCCATTGATGGTCACGGTCGTAAATCGGTCGTATAGCAGAGCAAAATCCATCTTACTTGGTCATACTCAATCACATTCTGAAAACGGTCTAAGGCATTGTAAAGCCATGTCAAAGTATCCGAACTGCCTGATACTATTAAGGTCTTGAAAATCGCCCCAAATCAAATCCCGCCTTCGGCACCAACCACTCTATAGTGCAGCGATTCTAGGGACTTGGCGAGTGGCGCTCTCACGCCGTGTTATTCGCGTATTCAGGCGAGTCATGGCAGTGTCTAATTTCTCCGCCCTGCCTCGCCATGCTCAGCTTATGCTTCGTGTTCATCTACGGGGATGGCGCGAGATTATCCGCCCAGGCACAAGCCACGTAACACGACGCATGTTACATGTACCGCGAGTGTAGGGGGGGAGGACAACTCATATGCCGTTTCTCGCAGCGAGGGAGGGAATTAGCACGCACTAATCAGCACCCAACAGGCCCCTCAGGCCGACGTAGCACGTAATCCGCCCTATACGAAAGCAGTATTGCGTTCGACACTCCAACTGCGCGAGCATGCTTTCGAACCAAATTAAGGGGGACGCAATGATATTAGGACGAGTCATCACGATCAGCTTACTGCTGATCGGTGTCGCCACGGTAGGTTTTGCGCGAGAACCTATTGATGGTGCGTTTGGGCAGCGCCTCGGAGCGTATTTTAATCCAGCCGTAGCCACCGAGACTGGGGAACTGGCTTTCGGACGAGAAAAAACTTACCGTTTCACACCTGTGGCCACCTACCCCGGACTGGAAATGTATTATGTCCTACTGACCCCCACCACTCATCGCATCTATGGAATATGGGCACAGCGTTCTTTCGGACGAGAAAAAACTAACGGTTTCACACCTGAAGCCACCTACCCTAGACTGGAAATGTATCATGCCCTACTGACCCCCATCACCCGTCGCATCGGTGGAGTATGGGGCCAGCGTTCAATCAGTTCTTCTTTTGATGTCTGTGAGAATGAGCAAGACATCTTAATGGAGATTCTTCGTAGGAAGTATGGCGCACCCCAGGGCCCAGAGGACTGTTGGTTTTGCTTCCGCACCATCTCTATCAGGCAGAAAAGCAGGAGCGTTGAATCAACGTGCACCAGTAGCCTAATCGTGCGTTACACAGACCACGATTTGGAGAAACAGAGCAAGGAAGAGTACGCGCAAATGAGAAAACAGTATGTGGAAAGGGCAATCAAGACCCGCAACACAAAGGGCTTTTAGAGTTTGGAATAAGTCTGAATTCATCGGTTTACTTATCGACTGCCCGCATAAAAACACATCTCCAGGAGAAGGGGGTCGCCCCGTCCATCAAGAGCTTGAGCAACCCCCTCCACTACAATCTCATCTTCGGCACCATTCCTTCCTCCCCCTTTTGCTCTCTAGCCCGCATTATTCATGAACGCTTCTGCTGCAATCGCCGATCCATTGCTACGACGAGCGTACTGCATGAGTACGCATCGGGGCCTCACGGACTCCGCGCGCCGGTCTCGCGACGCGGCTCAGCGATTTCGCGACGAACCGTCATGAATAATGTAGGCAGAACTCTTCAAGAGTAGAATCCATACCTTGCGAAGGCGCGGGCATGTGCTAGAGAATTGGTCTGTCACCGGAGAGTATGAATTCCATAAGTATCGTGGTCAGCGGAGGAACGGGGTTCATCGGTCGGCCCTAATGTGCCTCGCTCTGTCATGAGGGTATCAGCCTCCCTTCTCACGAGAAGGAGGGTAGTGGCGCAACGGTCGTGTGGCTCAACCGGGTATCCACGGAATCGGGGGAAGATCGAAGGCCAATCATGAGATGGAGAAAAGAGTAGCGAAGGGGACGACGCGCAAGGACAAACACTAGCTAAACTACCAAGTTAGCCATCCCCAAAAGGAGGGAACTGCCATGAACGTCATTGACCGCATCATTCTTAGTTCCATAGCGCTTGGGATCTGGGCCTGGGTGCTCATAACCTTTCTTTCGGGTAAACATATTGATTGTTAGCTGCCCAATAATTACTCCGGATTACCGGATGGAAGGACCGTCTATCACACTTTGGCCTAGGACGCTGGTGCTGGGTGGTATCGGAAGTATGCGCCAGGAGATACAGTGCTCGAGGGTTCGAGAAGGAAGCATGCGAGGGGGAAAGGATGTGGGACGATCCGCACCCGGTACCGCCGTGGGAACGGCAGAAGAGGAAATAAAGATATTGGAGGCAGAACTGCAGGAGGAATTCCATGCGCCTTGACGGTCTGAGGGGTCCACGCCATACTGACCCCCCATGCGCGCCCTTTCCATCATAACTCTTTTGGCCGCACTCATCCTGCCGACAGGTGCCTTTGCTGAAGTCCAAACGATCACCGCCACGCACACGTACATTCTAGGCGATAACGACAGCCGCAATGATGCTCGTCAACTGTGTTTTCTCCAAGCTAAGCAAAAGGTCCTGGAGCAGGCGGAAAGTTTCATCCAATCACAGTCGGTCGTCAACAACTTCGCATTAACTCAGGAGCAGATTACATCCTATTCGGCAGCCGTCCTCAGTGTCGAAACCGTCAAGGAGGACGTTGGCTTGAGTAATGGCCAAAACACGTTGACGCTAACCGTGAAGGCGGATGTCGATGTAAGCCAGGTGAATACACTCCTTGCGGCAATTGTGGCCGATAAGAACTTAGCTGACCGCGTGGCCCAGCAACAGCAACAGATTCACGAACTTGAGGGACAGGTCCAGACGCTGAATTCCCGCCTGAGCGTTGCCCCATCGGGTACGGCGAGTGAACTACGCAAAGAACGCATGGTGGTGTTTGAAAACATAGCGGGGTTAGACCATATACAGCTGGTGGCCACACAGAGGATCGCTCGTGAACAGGAGACGATTCAACAGAAAACCGAGATGATTCGGAAGTTCATCCTCCGTGATATGACGCCACAGGAAGTGTTGAGTCTTGTGGGGGAGCCAGTTAAAAAAGGGTTATTCAGCAGTAGCGGGTTCGGGCTGAACTGGTACTATGGCGAACTTTGGATTTGTTTTGACGAACCATTGGGCCTGGAGGATTGGCGAGTGGAGGGCATAGGACGCGCAGGTCCATTCCCGAACTCAATACGTTTATGCTCGCATAACCTTCTTTCTCATTAGCCTTCCATTCTGGCTTCCCTTATTGTTCCACTCGCCAATTGCGCGTGATCACCACGCCCGCGCTCGGCCAAGTTTTTTCCTGGCCCGCATGATTCATGACGGTTCGTCGCGAAATCGCATAAGAAGCCAGGCGAGGGGCAAGTGGCACGAGGTGAGAGGAAAGACATTCCTTCTGTTCTCCCCTAGCCTCTGGCCCCGCGCCTCTCGCCCAAACATTGGTGATAGCAGAAGCGCTCATGAATCATGCGGTTTAGGACAGTTAGGATCAGTGATGGTCAAGGAGTATTGAAACGAGCGACGAACCGTTCAGCTGTAGGACGGCACAGAAATGCGGGTGCCTTGACTCAGAGCGTATGACGATACTATGATCGATCACGAATTGGTAAGGAGGTTCACAATGGCCATGACGACGATCTCACCAAAATTCCAAATTGTGATTCCCAAGGAAGTGCGGGACAAGCTCCGTCTGAGTCCTCGGCAGCGCTTGCAGGTCGTGGAG
>JBKJZK010000212.1:0-6126 GCA_046715215.1 Nitrospiraceae bacterium | reverse complement strand
CTTGATCGGCGTAACGAGATCGACCACCTTCGACTTTCCCACGCCAAGTTCCAAACGCTGTGCCTCGCTGGCGACAACCTTTGAATCAGCCGGCCCCTGAGCGCCGACCCCTGGAGACCAGAAGGCGGTACAGAGTGCCACGAGACAACTGCAGGCCATCGCTCTCTTCATCACATCGCTCCTTTTGTCGAGTGTTTCTGCTGAGCCCTAGCCGGCATCCACCGTCGAATCTGGCTCAGAACTTCACCGCATTGACAGCCGTCCCACGGATCACTTCGACGGTCACCTGCTCCCGGTCACTCACTTTTGCCTCGCTCGGCAGCTCAGGATAGACTTTCAGCAGATTGATCACCTTCTTTGGGGCAAAGGCTTCCGCCACCGCCAAGGCTTGGGACAATTTGGCGGGGCTGGAGATCGTTCCCGAGAGAGTGAGGTGGTCATTGCTGCAAGTGAGATGAAGGTTGGTCTCTTCCGGCAGCAATTGGCTAAACTTCTCCGTGAGTCGAGCCACATCGAGGGAGACTTCCACGTCGAAGATGGCAAGAATCTGATCGTCCTTCCCCCACAGCGTTAAGTTGGTCGATCCGTAGCCTTTGCCTGTCACATAAATCTGTTTGGGCGACAGAACGATCGCATCGGCGATCGCCGGATCTGCCAGAGAGGCCCGCTTGATCGCAACCGGCACATCGACCACGGTGGACTTCCCCAGCACGAGATCCAAGGCCTGCACATCCATGCTGGCCTGAGCCGAGATCATTGGGGCCGAGCTACTGGCCAACAGAGGTTGTCCAAGCAGCGACCCGGCTGCCATGATCGTTCCCGCGATCACGCCGGCGAGGTTCGAGTGCTGTGATTTTGACCTAATGATGGACTTCATATGTGCTTTCCTCTTAGAATTTCACTTGTTTGCGGTCGCCACCCCTGATGAGTTCGACATAAAACTCCGGCTCACCCTCTTTCTTGATTGACTTGGGACGAAAGGACGCCAGGAGCGAAGCCACGGTGGCGCCCTTCGTCAGTACCTTCTCGACGTTGAGCGGATTCCGGAGCGCAAGGCGAAGCTTCCCTTGAGTGGACGCGAGCGCCAACTTTTCCGCTTCTTCTATGTCAACCTCGAGCGTCATCACCTGGACCGGCTTCGGATCCTTCTCGTTCCCATTCTTCTCGAATTGCATGCCGGCCGCGAGAACTTTGAGATTTCCCAAAATCATTTTGGCAATCGGATTCTGAGACTTTGAGTCCGGTTCGATGGTCACCATCACATCGACATGGTCGCCCGGCTTGATGAACCCAGACACCCCGATCACTTCATCGACCTTCACCGACATCGCTCGTTTCATCGGATCAGTCACCGCCGCCACGCCCACTCCCACGTCCTTCCCCGATGCGAGCTTAGATCGAAGAATGACTTCGTTCGCCTTGAGATCGTGCAGCAACACAGCCTCCTTCAGATCATCGACATTCTTGTAGTATCCCTCAGGGAGGGCACCGGCTGGGTAGTTCACGACCTGCAGCATCTCAGGAGTCAGCTTGGTTCCCCAGGCAAGATCGGCCTTGGCCACGACCACTTCCCCAGTGGCGACCACCGGGATGGCAGCCTCTGCCACACGCCGTAGGTCTCCGTCACGCAGCCACCCCATAACCAATAGACTGGTTATCAATCCGATCACAGCTGCAGCCGCAAAGAAGAGCTGTGGACGATACTTTTTCATGATCACGCCTCCCTGAAGTCTAGATGCCAAGTTGATTTCTGTCAAAAACACTTACTAATTTTGCCAGAACCCATTCACTGCTCCTTCGACACCACCTCACACCTGTTCTACCTGAGCGGGTACCACCAATAGGATCCGATCGTCCCAAGACCGATCGCGACAGCATAGGGCACCTTGGGAGCTGCCCCTTGGCCTGGAGTCACTCGCGGCACCGACCGTGTCAAGACTATGGCTTGGACATAAGACCACAGCCACAAGCCCATCCTTCGCCACCCTTGATGGAAACCGAGCATCACGAGGGCCAACAGACCCCCAACGAGCGCGATAACAATGGCCGCCGAGATCGTCTGGGCGGGACCGAGAAAGCTCCCAACCGCTGCAAACAATTTCACGTCTCCTGCTCCCATCCAGCCGCATACGTATAGGATGATGAATAACCCGAGTCCCAAGGCGGCCCCCTCCAGGCTGGACACGAACCCCATCACCTGATTCAAAAATGTATGAAGACCGAGTCCGACAAGGATCGAGGGGCCAGTCAGCCAGTTTGGGATTATTCTCCAGCGCAGATCAGAGGCAACGGCCGTCCCCAGGATGAGGAGCAGGAGGATTTCTGTCATATCGATTCTCATCGTTGCGATTTCTCTTTGTGCTCGTCGTTTTCCGTTAGCTGCCAAGATTAGCCGCGGCATTGTTGAAAAGTGGAATGAGGCTAGCCCCTAGAGTCTGTACGGCCGCCGCAATCGCTACGGCAATTAGGCCAGCCATGATGGCATATTCGGCCGATGTCGCCCCTGCTTCATCTGTCACCAAAAAGCGCCTTGCTCGTGGCATCGTGTACCGTCCTTTGTTGACTCAACTAAGCCGGGAGCGAGTCGATTGGGGTTTCCCCATCGACTCGCTCCATACACTAGACTCCTTAGGAACCGATCGTTACGGCAGGGGTGTTAAACCGCGTGGACAGGTTGGTACCGAGCAAGGTCACAGCAACGACGATCGCCCCTGCGATCAAGGCCACCATCAGCCCGTACTCCACCGCCGTCGCGCCATCCTCTTCCCGAATGAACCGAACAATGTGCTTCACCATCTGACACCTCCGTTTGGTTAATAAGTAGTTTTGACAGGCACCATTTGGGAACTTGCTAGATTTGAGTGCCTTGTCGTCATGGTTCGTTTATCTCACGAGACCTCTGGTCTGCCTAGATCACTAGAGGGGGGATGCAAAAATCTCTTCTGCGGGGTGGGCATACGAAAGTGGGGCCTTGCAACCTGGCAGAAAGCCTTGTGTTTTCGCCTGGGAAAGAGTCGGCTCACCCAAACGGTGAAAAGGCTTTACAGAATAGGGGCTCTATTTCAGTATGAGCGGCAGGAAGATCGTAGAAACCGAGGTTTTGAATGGCTTGATTCGTGCCTTGCGAGATAATGTATAGCCTTCAGCCTGAACACCTGAGTAGTTGCAATCCCTTCGAGAGTAGGAGATGTACTATGCAAGCCGAGAGAGTCACATTGTCTTTGAGTCGGAAACGGATGACAGATGGGATTGAGAGAGCAGCTGGGGCTTTTGGCGTGAGTCTCCTCGTCTTCGTCTTTTCTCTAGGGGGCTGCGCAGGCCCGAAGAAACAAGTGACCTACACCCCGGGGGAATACCAGCAAGTCCTCGACCGCCAGAAGGCCGGCCTTGCCCCATCTGAAAATGAGATCAGTAGCGACTCGAAAGACCTGTCACCCCAAGAGCTCCAGCGACTTGGGGATCTGTATCTGCAGCAAGGCAATCCCGCTCTGGCCATCGTGCAATACCAACATGCCGTTGAGGCGGATCCCTCGCTATTTCGCATTCACTACAAGATGGGGGCCATGTTTCTTAAAAAGGGGCTCCCGCAGGATGCGATCCAACATTTTCAAGAGGTCCTCAAGCATGACGATCTTGATGCCCTCACATTCGAAGGACTCGGGGAAGCCTATTTCCGGATAGGGAAGGAAGAGGATGCGGAGGCGTCGTTTCGGAAAGCGATCGCCTTGCAACCTGACCGCTGGCAAACGCGCAATTTTCTCGGGATGCTGCTTGACAGGCAGAAACGCCATCAGGACGCCATCGCTGAATACGAGCAGGGCCTGCGCCTTCGCCCGGATGAAGCCACGTTGCTCAACAATGTCGCCCTCGCCTACTATCTTCTCGGACGCTATGAGGAAGCGGTTCGGTCATTTCAGCGAGCCTTGTTCACTGGTTCCGGCCAACCGAAAATCCACAATAATCTGGGGCTCGCATTGGCCAAACTCCACCGTTACCACGATGCACTGGAATCTTTCAGACGAGCGAGCAGCGAAGAGGAAGCGTATAACAACCTTGGAGTGTTCTACTTGAGCAGCGATAACGCAGGAAACGCGATCGCATGCTTCAAGAAGGCCATTGAGCTTTCTCCGCGCTACTATGACAAAGCCAATGACAATCTGATGCTGGCGAAACGCGCGCTCGAGAAACACCAAAAGGCCAACCAGGCTACCTCTAAGGTCAAGCCATCCGCCTGTCCATCATCATAACGGGAAAGAGTCTTATCTGAATCGCCGCCTTTCAGCAGGCTGCCGCGGCCAATCATTCGCGAGTCTCAATGACAGTCGATCCGCAGGGCATTGAACTCGTGCCCCTTCGAATTTCGACTAGCTGGAAGTTGAAAAAGTCCGCTCGCCCCCTCGGAACCTCGGAGTCTCGCACGCGACTAAGAAAATTCGCGGCACCATTGCCTTTATCGGCTTCCCGGAATCGATGCTCGTTGTTTCTCAGAGGGCCAGGCGTCCACAGCTATGGACGGTCATCCTGTGAGATCGCGACGTGTTGCGCAGTTGAGGATGGCTCAAGCAAGTACCTGTTTACCGATCCCCGCTTCTCAGCAAATCAAACCGGGTGTATCGCAGGTACTGCTACGGCATGTCTGTCCTAAAACGGGAAGTAGAGTTCGACCCCACCGTAGACGCCATTATGAAATGTTTGCGTGTATTGATAGCCGCCTTTGAGCGTCAGGTAATAGCGATCAACCGGCACCTGAACCAGGGGGCCGGTTTGGACCGCATAGAAATCTTTATTCCCCATGCCTGCGAGATCTCCGCCGAGGTAAGCGGAACAGCAGCCCTGTTCGCTCTTGTGGACCAGTCTGGTGGCTCTGAGGCGGCTCCATACGAAATTGTCTAAATTCGTGTAGGACACGATGCCATGAACCGTTCCCTTCTCATGCCAGTGGAAGGCCTCTCCCTGAAGGTATATGCCGACATCATTCTCGTTTTTTCTGCCCCCAGTTTGACGATCCTCTTGTTTCCACCGAAACTGAGGGCCGGCGAATCCGATGAAGTTCCACGGGCCCTGCATATATTTGAGCCCTAAGGAGGGGGTTGCAACCTGGACCTCGGCATCACGCTTCGCTCCGTTATCTTTGAACGTATAGCCGAGCCCGGCTCCCATGACTTGAATGAACGGTTGGAGATTTGACTCTCCCGATGTGATCGGCGTCCGAACACCCAAGTATGTGTAGTACTGACCCCGGTGGTCGATTTGATAACCCGTAAAGACGTCCCCGGCTTCCGCGACACCGGGCCACAACAGAGCCACACACAACGCTATGCCGCAAGAGACGTGAATTCTCGCCATTGGTCTGCTCCCTTGTCCGCCTGTTCGATTGTGAAGCCTGCCACCACTGTTCCTTCGCATTGCATCACCCAACGCCGACGGACCTGAAAGGCAAAGGATTCCACATACAGGGTCCCACTCTCGCCGACAAGATCGACCTTTCCAGAAATGTTCACCGAGAGACCGGTCTTTGAAATTTCGCCGATGGTTCCGTTCAGAATACGGTCTGGAAATATCAGGCGACAGTTTCGCCGATAGGGGACACGGAGATCGCGCCGATGTGATGGTCTCGACTTGGCAAAGACCATTCTAAACACGCGGAGGATGGACCATAAGCTCCGGAATATCCCCGGCTCGACTTCGGGCTGATTCCAGGCACGGGAGTCGGAAAACGTGGCGGCGATCAATGAATCGGCGATCTTCTCGTCCACATCGATAAACTTCAGCCCGATCTCGATCGCGTTGGATGAAACCTCCTCCTGACGACAGAGTCGGCCTTTGACGGTAAGCCGGTCGCCCACCTGATTCTTGACGCTGCATAGTATTGGCCCGTCTCCTTTCAAGAATTGCTTGCTCACCCGAATGAGTGCGCCGGTTTCATTGATATCTTTCACGATGCCGTTAAGCCATTCATCTCCCCTGACCAATTGACAGGGCAGCCGGCGCCTGATACGGAATGTTCTTCGCCACTGCGGCAGTTCATTGGCACAGATAATGGCCAGGGCTAACAGGATGAGATTGGCGGCGCCCCAGAAAATGCTGATTTCCAACCCAGGCATGGCCTGGTGATTCAGCCATATC
>JBKJZK010000211.1:0-5422 GCA_046715215.1 Nitrospiraceae bacterium | reverse complement strand
GCCCTCACCCTCTATCAACGGCTAGTCCCTACAGATCAGCCGGACGATCCAGCCCTCTTACGACCCTTGGCGCTCAGCTTTCTGACCAGCCATGTCCGCGACTCACAAGAATATGTGCGGATCACGGCCTATACGATGCTGGCTGAACTCGGCCTCGCAGAAACACAGGCCGTCCTGGAAGATGGGCTGCTCGATGCATCGGTCCTGGTGCGGGCTCGTGCCGCGGACGCCATCGGCAAAGCCGGACTCGCAGGGAAGTCCGGCCCCTTGAGACGAGCCCTGAACGACGCGATGTCGGCCGTGCGAATTGCCGCAATGAACGCGCTCAGCGAGGCCAACGTCACCGACATCATGCCCTACCTCATCGAAGTCGCAAGAAGGGACGACGGGCCTGAAGCCGTGTTCGCCTATGCCGCACTGTATAGGCTCGGCAAACAGGACATGCTGGCCGACATCACCGGAGCGACGACGCTTCCGGACCCCGATATCCGCATGGCAGCCTTGGGAGTATTGGGGCGGCTGAAGCGCGCATCGAGTCTGTCGGTCCTGAGCCAGGGAGTGTACGATCCTGAACCGTCGGTTCGCGCCTTCGCCGCTGGTGCATTGGGAGACTATGGACAAGCCGGTGGCGTCGGGCCATTAACCCATGCCCTGGGGGACGAAAGCGCGCGTGTGCGGACGGTTGCAGCCACGAGTCTTGGGCGGCTTGGAATTCGCGAAACTAACCCATTATTGCGGGCGCTCACGCGCGATGCCGATATGCAGGTACGGGCCAGCGCGGTGGAAGGACTGCTTCGACTGGGCGACATATCGGCGGTCCTGCTCGCCGCGGACTTGGCGAGACACCCGGACCCCTCTATCCGAGCAGCGGCAGCCCGTACGCTGGCAGCCACCTCCAACAAGCAAGCGGTGGAAATCTTACGGACGCTCCTGCAGGACCAGCTACCACAACCACGTCTCTTCGCGGCAAAAGCCCTGGGCACGAGCGGCGCGCCGGTAACGCCGTTGCTCAAAAAAGGCTTGCAAGACCCAGACGTCGCCGTTCGCCTTGCTGCGGCAGGAAGTCTGCTCCAACAGCTGCAACGTTCCACAACCGCCCCTAGCAGGCTGCGGAAAAATAACCTCGGCATAACAAAACTTCGATAATCTGTACCTCTGGGACAAGAGCAGAACACTCACGCAGGATGCTCAAAAAGACCAGACTTCTCACCCGCCCAACCCTGGCGCGCCGAGACGCGCCTTTTCCCAAGCAAGGCCGCAGCGAGTAAAGGCCCGAGGCGTACCCTCTGGGGCGCACGGTGCGACGAATAAGGAGCACCACGTCTGTGCGCGCCGCCGAGTTAGTGAGGCGGCCGGGTCCCCGTTGAGGATTTCGATGAGCCGAGAACGCCGCTGGCGGTTTTTTTCAGCATCCTGTAAGTTCGTTAGTCGAAAGGATCGCATTATGTGGAAACTTGTCGCCGTTCTTGCCCTGGCCGCCGTGTCGTTTGGTCTCGGATTCTATTATGGCCAACGTCCAGTCGGCACGCTGGAGCAAACGGTCTCGGACCTCCAACATTCGCTCAAAGACACATCGCGCAATATCTTCGACACCACGATAGGAATCGAGAGAGACCTGCGCAGGCGGCAGGGACTGATCGACACCAAGTCACGGGTGGTGCAGGCGAAATCAGAACTGTTCGATAAAAACTTTGGGGAAGCTGCCACGCAACTGGGCGAAGCGGCCGAAACCCTGGACAAGGCCACGAAGGGCGCGAAACAGGACGAGTCGATCCTTGCCGTGCGGGCGCTGACCGGAACGCTTCGAGAGGTGAGACTGGAATTGTCGATGGGAAAACCGGTGTCGATCAAGAAGCTCGACGAAATTCAGCGGGAGGTTGACCGGCAGCTGAATAAATAACCCTGGCAGGATCCTCAAAAAGGCCGTCCAGCAAGGCCGCAGGCGAGTCGAAATCGGTGGCGTACCCTCTGGGGCGCATGGTGCGACGAATAAGGAGCACCACGTCTGTGCGCGCCGCCGAGTTAGTGAGGCGGCCGGGTCCCCGTTGAGGATTTCGATGAGTCGAGAACGCCGCTGGCGGGCTTTTTCAGCATCCTGCTACGTGGTAGCTGGCTGTTTCTTCCACTTCGCGAGTATCCGCTCCACCCGCATCCGTACCACCATATCCGGATCCTTCATCAACGGCTTGATCGCATCGCGGCCCCGGTCACCGCCGATCGCCTCGAGCGCCGCAGCAGACGTCAAACGGGTAAACCAGTCGCTGTCGGCGAGCATGTCGATAAGAGGGGCAATCGCCTCGGCATGTTTGATCCGCCCTAAGGCCAGCACCGCTTGCTTCCGAACATTTTCGTCCTTGTCTTTCAGCGCGTTGATCAATCGCGACAATGCCGGTTCACCCAGCTCGACCAACGCGTTGGTCGCATCGTCTTTGAACTCGTCGTTCCGCAACTGCAGCATGAGAGGATCGAGCACACGCTCGTCGCGAATCTTCCCTAACGCGGCAAGCGCATACTTCCGAACGTCCCAATCACGGAGCAACTTGATCAACCGTTCGACGGCGGGAGAACCGATCTGCCCCAACCCGTCGATCGCAACATCCCGAACTTGCCAGTCACCGTCGCGCAATGCATGACACAGCGGTTCCACGCAACGCTCATCACCCATTTCCCCAAGCGTAATAGCGGCCTCCCGACGGACCACCCAATCGGGATCCTTGAGCAGGTCGATCTGGATCTCGATTTCATCCTTGACCTTCTCTTCTTCAAGGACGACCTGCTCGGTCAGTTCCGCTGTCGGCTCAACTGCTTCCGGATGTTCTCCTGTAAACTCCGCCGCCACCTGATCGGTAAATTCATCGGTCACCGTCTCTGAAACAGGGGGAGTCGCGCGCGCTTCTTTGGGTCGTGATTGTTCCATGAGTACTACCTTAACGATTCACTCGCCCGTCAACTGCCCCGACAGAGTGACTACTTCGCGGCGGGAGCGGCCGTTTTCTTGCTCGCAGCATTTTGCTTGCGTAGCGCTACCGCACGCCGTTTCCGTTGTGTCCGTCGCAGCCGCTTCCTCAGCGAACGAAGGGCTTCATCCTCTTTGGGATTCTTGTGGTCGGTCAATTTCGCTACCACCTTCTTTTTCAGTCTGGTTTCATCCGATTCACTTGCCGTTTTTTTCACCATCCGGATTCGGGCCTCCCTTTATACCTAATTGATCTAACCGGCTACAGAAAACTATTGTGGCACGGTGGAAACTCATGCAGGATGCTCAAAAAGGCCGTCCAGCGCGGCCCTTCCAATTCTCTCTACCTTTCTTTAGGGGAGTGGCCGAGGCTGCCCTTTACTGCGCGCATCGAATGAGCACAGTTTCATCGTGCGCGTTCTGCGAACAAGAAGGGCACCTGGCCGCTCCCTTCCCTGCTGGCGGACTTTTTCAGCATCCTGCTAATTGTCTCCTGGCTCCTAGCGTGAGCGGGCAGTCTAGTAGAGAGATTCACGCCCTGTCAACCGGGGCATTAGCTACATTTGGATCGCGGCTGCCTACTGCTTTACACAGACTCTCTTCTACAATTGAGCATCGACGCGGCGCCCGCCCATTACGAATTGACACCCTCTCCCCCCCGTCTCTAGAATGCCAAAATGATGAACGAGCGCTTCCTCAAAGCCTGCCGGCGTGAGCCAGTCGATTGCACGCCGGTCTGGTTCATGCGGCAGGCGGGCCGTTATATGGAAGAATATCGTGCGCTCCGCGCGAGGCATTCGATCCTCGAGTTGTGCAAGACGCCCGAGTTGGCGGCGCAGGTCACGCTCCAGCCGATCGATCGCTTTCCGCTCGATGCGGCCATCATTTTTGCCGACATCCTGTTGCCGCTTGAACCGATGGGCCTCAGCCTGGAGTTCGCGGAAGGCGAAGGACCGGTGATCCATAATCCGGTGCGAGACCAGGCGGACGTCGAACGACTCAACGTCATTGACGGGAGTGAACTCGACTATGTGGCCGAAGCCATCCGTGAGGCTCGACGCGCCCTGAACGGGCGGGTGCCGCTGATTGGATTTGCCGGTGCGCCATTTACACTCGCCAGTTATGCAATCGAGGGTGGAAGCTCGCGGAACTATCTCCTCACCAAACAGTTGATGTATTGCGAACCGAAGGCGTGGCACCAACTCATGGACAAGTTTGCGCGAGTCATCACCGGCTATCTGCGGCGGCAGATCAAGGCCGGTGCGCAGGCGATTCAATTGTTCGACAGTTGGGTGGGTTGCCTCTCAGTCGGCGACTACGTCGAATATGTGCTGCCGCATGTTCAATTGATTTTTGAGGGGCTGAAGCGGGAAGGCGTGCCGATGATTCATTTCGGTACGGGCACCTCGGCGATGCTTCGTCAGATGCGAGAAGCGGGCGGGGATGTTATCGGGGTCGACTGGCGCATCCATCTCGATGAGGCTTGGGCGACCGTGGGACATGACGTGGCAGTACAGGGGAACCTCGATCCCTTAACATTGTTTGCACCGTTGCATGAAATCGAGCGTCGCGTGGCAGATATTCTGCGCCGGGCCGGCGGGCGTCCGGGGCATATCTTTAATCTGGGCCATGGGATCTTGCCGACGACCCCCGTAGAACATGTCGCCGCGACAATCGACATGGTGCATAAGTTAAGTACAAAGTAAAAGGCGAACGGTATAGTTCGCGGCTGGTCGGGCCCTCCAACTCGAGCGAATCGCGATGCTGAACGACTCGCCTGCCCTCATCGACACGCTGGCCTCTGTGCTCATAGCACACGAATCCCTCTGTCCTACGTCGTGAGCAATCTCTGCACTGTCGCCGTCATCGGTGGAGGGATCTCAGGTCTCTCGACTGCCTATGCCCTTCACGAACGGGCGGCGGCTGCCGGTATCCCGATCCGCTGTACGGTGGTCGATGCCGCTTCAGACTGGGGAGGCAAGATCGTCACCCATCGGATCGGCGATCTCGTGACGGAGGCGGGACCCGATTCCTTCCTGTCTCAGAAACCGGCCGGCCTCGAACTCTGTGACAAATTGGGGCTGACCGATCAGCTCATTAACACCAACGAGACTAGTAAGAGAGCCTGTGTCTTTTCGCGTGGCCGTCTGCACGAACTCCCCGAAGGATTGGTCGTTATTGTACCCAGTCAGCTGGGGCCCTTTCTCCGAAGCGGCCTCTTGAGTTGGGCAGGGCTCGCGCGAATGGGGCTGGACCTGGCCGTGCCGGTGAAGCGGTCGCAGGAAGATGAGTCGTTGGCCAACTTCTTCAGGCGACGCGTTGGTCGGCAGGCGTTCGAGCGGATGCTTGAGCCCCTGATGGCCGGTATCTATGCGGGAGACGCCGAACAGATGAGCGTGCAGGCGACATTCCCACGGTTTGTTGAGCTGGAACAACAGTACGGGAGTGTGATTCGCGGGATGATGA
>JBKJZK010000210.1:0-3953 GCA_046715215.1 Nitrospiraceae bacterium | reverse complement strand
GAGGGGGCGAGAGAGCTTCTCGCCGTTCAACGCGCCTTGAATCGACAGCGCTACTGTCAGATCAATGAAAATCGGGATGGCCTTACCTTCGGCCAGCAAGAGCACCACAGTGCCGTGATCGGTGATGCGAACCTTCACCTCTGTGATCGTGACTGGATCGAAGGGATTCGCGAGGCCACCGTCCGCCTGCACCTCTGCAAGAAATAACCCGGCAAGGAGAATACTTGTAAGGGCGGCCCGACTGAGTATCGTCATGGTTGCACCTCCTGCAGCGAGATAACCGGCTGCAAAAAATCCATGTTGGCACGCGAGAAATTCGATGGGTCCGCACGTGCGGCACGACAGAAGTACGGTCCCGCAGGATGCTCAAAAAAAGCCGTCCAGCGATCCGTGAGACGTGAAACGTTAAAACGTGAAAGGTTTCGAGGAAGAGCATTCGGCAGTCCTACGTTTCACCTTTCACGTCTCACCTTTTACCGCCCTTGAGAGCGACTTTTTCAGCATCCGGCTAGACACGGACAAACTGATTCGTCTCCTTCTCCCTCCCGATTTCGGTCTCCGGCCCGTGCCCCGTCACCACGATCGTGGCATCTTCCAAGGTGTACAATCGCTCTCGAATGGATTGCTCCATGGCTTCGAAGTCTCCGCCCCAGAGATCGGTGCGCCCAATGCTGCCGCGAAAGAGTGTGTCGCCGGCCAAGACCACGTTGTCGACCGGGAAATGAAAACTCATGGACCCGGGGGTGTGGCCTGGCGTATGGAGTGCGACAGCGGAGACCTGGCCGATCAGCAGCTTCTCCCCATCCTTAAGCCAGTAGTCGGGCATCGGAACAGACACGTAGGCAACGCCGAACATCCGGCATTGCAATTCGAGATTCTTCCACAGCTCAAGATCATTCTGATGCAGACAGATCGTCGCCCCCGTCGCCTTCTTCATTTCCCCTGAAGCGAGAAAATGGTCGAGGTGGGCATGGGTGTGGAGGATATGCGTGACCGTCAGACCAAGCTGCTGCACCTCGCGCAAAATCCGCTCGTGCGCGCCACCGGGATCGACGACGATGGCCTGCTTCGTCACTGGATCGCCAATGATCGAGCAATTGCAACCAAGGGGTGGGACAGAAAATGTTTTTCGGATCATGGTCGGCATTATGGACGCATGCTACCGTTCAAGCCCCTTAGGGTGCAAGCGGCGAGACTCGCGTGACGGGCGAAGGTTCGCCCATCGGCGCTGGGAACGGTCAATTGATGGAATCCGGCGTGGACAAGTGGGGACGAAGCGTGGATAATCCGAAAGATATGATGGAGGGACGTGACGTGCGAAACAAGACTCACTCAAACCAGTGGCCCTTGCCCGCATTATTCATGAGCGCTTCTGCTGCAATCGCGGATTCGCTGCTGCGACGCGCCTTCGGCTGGCAGGCTCGCCGCTCGCCCCCTCGACGTACTGTTGGGGACTGGCGCCCTTCTTTTTGGCGCCTGTACCCGTCTGAAGGACAGCGGGACAGGCACCGCCGCAGACGGCGGAGCCAGTCCCCTGGCCTCCGCATGCCCGTCTCGCAACGCGACTGCGCGATTTCGCGACGAACCGTCATGAATAATGCGGGCTTGTGGATCGGAGCGATCGCGCTCTGTTTTTTGACCAGCAGTTGCAAGCCTGACGACTCGCCGTTCAAAGCGGAAAATGAATCGCTCCGCAAGCAACTGGCCAAGCAGGAGTCGGTGGTCACCTCGTTGCAGGACGGGAACAAGGTCATGCAGCAACAGATCGATCTGCTGAACCAGGAGCTGCGCGACGCGAAGAAATCGGCTGAGGGCGCCAAGGCCGACGCCAAAGCCGCCACCGACAATCTGGCGATACAAGCAGCCCAGACAAAAAAGCTGAGTGCCGATGTCCAAAAAACCGCAGCGGCCCAAGCAGCGCAGAATATCCACGTCGAGGAGAAAGGGGCCCAAACTGAAGACATGCCCCGCCCCTTGAGCAGCGTCGCCAAGATTGCGGAGGACGCCCTCAGCCGCAATGGGTACCACATCAAGGTGAGTTTCAAGACCGATCAGAAAGCGGTCTACGTGACGGAGCGGAAAGTCTCCCCCCCTGCCTCGCTTGAAGTCGCCGGCTCACGGAATCAATACGTGTTGTCACTTCATGCGCTCCCCTCGAATGTCACCCGGCTCAGCGTCAAGGCCGACTTCGAAAAGCTGGCCCAGGGTGGACGCATCCTCAGCGTGAGCGCGGAGGAGGTCGCGGAAATTGAACGTAGCCTCATCCGGGAAATCAACAAGGCCCTGGCCTCCCCCAGCAAGACCTGATGCGGCGTTATTGTTCATGGCCCGCCCCCGCTCTCTCCCTCCTTATCATCATGGGAAGCCCGCAAGGCGTCGGGGCTGGACCGACGCCCGCACCAGAACTGGCCCGCCATTTGACCGGGATCGC
Source organism: Nitrospiraceae bacterium (assembly GCA_046715215.1). Lineage (GTDB taxonomy): Bacteria > Nitrospirota > Nitrospiria > Nitrospirales > Nitrospiraceae > Palsa-1315. The sequence goes on along the minus strand of JBKJZK010000210.1, from coordinate 1,522 downwards.
GGGACTGGCCCAGCCGTCACCGATGGTCACCATCCCAGCCGGTCCGTTCTTGCTCGGCAGCAAGCGAGTGGATGACGATCCCTATGGAAACTGGACGCAGTTCGACGATACGGAACTCCCCCAACATCGAGTCTGGCTGGATACCTACGAGATGGATCGCGATGAAGTGAGCCTTGGGGAATACCTGGCCTTCTTACCACAGCAGAAGCTCCATCCATCGGACGAGTTGCAGAAACTGATCTGGCACGTGATCACGATCCACTCCGTCGCGGATCAGACCCTGAGCCGGTGGCCTGCGCTCTATGTCACATGGACCGAGGCGAAAGATCTGTGCATGGCAAAGAGCACACGCCTTCCGACGGAAGCTGAATGGGAAAAAGCGGCGCGAGGACCTCAGGGAAGCCTATTCCCCTGGGGTACAACCGCCCCCAGCCCCACCGTCGCCATGTTCGGCCAGCACCACGTCCATGAAATCCCCATTCTCGCCCCAGTGGATTCGCATCATGCCGGCAAAAGCCCTTATGGCCTCCACCATATAGCGGGAAATGTCGCCGAATGGGTGCAGGACTGGTTCGGTTTTGACTACTACGCCTACATGCCGGAGCGCAATCCGCCGGGCCCTACCAGCGGGCGCTACAAAAGCGTCCGTGGCGGCTCGTGGAAGAGTAACCAGGTCATGCTCCGAACTGCGACCCGTGGTGGTTCAGCACCGGATCAACGTTCGGCTACGATCGGCTTTCGCTGCGCGAAATCGTCGACCTCCACTGCCCCCTAGCACGACGCAGCAATACTTCCTTTCCTTGGTGAGGTGTGGGCCTTGTGCTAGCATTTCTCTCCTATGGCTCTGTCAACCAGCGTGCACGATCTCCGCACCCTGATCCGCTCTTGCCACCCGCTGATCGTCATCGAGACGGTGGAGGAGGAGCGAGTGCTGGCGTTGCTGCAATCAGTGGCTGCCCAAGAGCGAATGCCGCTGTTCGAATGGTCCGTCACCAGAGGACTCACCCGCGCCGACGACGGACCGACACTCAGTAGAATGACAGCCACACCTCTGGCTGTCCTCCAACATCTGCAACGCCTGACGGTAGAGGCAGTCTTCTGGCTCAAGGATCTCGCGCCGCATCTACAAGATCCAGCAGTCGCCCGCCAACTCCGAGAAGTCGCGGCAATCTACAATCGCTCGCGTGCCACCTGCGTGATCACCGGCCATCCCATCGCCCTGCCGCTCGACATCGAAAAGATCGTCGTCCGGCTCGACTTGCAACTGCCGGACCGAGACGAACTCCAATCCATGCTCCAAAGCGTCGTGCAATCGCTCGCCCCCAGAACCTCGCCCCGTCGCCCACGGTCGACCACCGTCGTGCAAAGCATCCTCAGCTCCAGCAGCAACTCCAAGGCGGCCGACCAGGGTCCTTCGGCCAACGAGCGTGACGCCATTCTCCGCGCCTTGCAGGGGCTGACGCTCCATCAGGCTCGGCAGGTCATCACGCAATGCGTCGTAGAAGACGGTACACTCTCCGCC
>JBKJZK010000209.1:0-3347 GCA_046715215.1 Nitrospiraceae bacterium | reverse complement strand
CATCCCGGACACGGCGAACTATGCCGTGGTTGCGGAGCCAGATGGGATGGTCGTGGGGTCGGTCGATGAAGACTTTGCAGTAGAGAGTTTGGCCGGCGACATCATGCTACTGGGCAATACGTCCTGGCGGATCAAGGGCGTGGAGAGGGGCAAGGTGCGGGTGGAAGACGCCCATGGAGCACCACCCAACATTCCCTTCTGGCGCGGTGAGGCGCCGTCAAGGACAGCAGAGCTTTCAGAGGAGGTGGCTCGTCTTCGGGATGATATCGATCACCTTCTTGAGGCACCCCCCTTACCCCTCACCCCATACGCCTCACCGGTTCAATGGCTGCGGCAAGAGTGCGCTCTGGATCAGCGCGGAGCACAACAGGCTATTGAGTATGTGTTGGCAGGCAAGGCTGTGCTTGGAACCGTCCCGACACAGCAGACGATCGTCGCGGAGCGGTTCTTCGATGAAAGTGGCGGGATGCAGCTGGTATTGCACACGCTCTTCGGGGGCCGGATCAATCGGGCCTGGGGCCTCGCCTTACGGAAGCGGTTCTGCGTGACCTTCGATTTCGAATTGCAAGCCGCGGCGACTGACAACGGGATCGTGATCTCGCTTGGCGAGAAGCACAGCTTCCCGCTCGATGCAGTGTTCGGGTTCCTGCACAGTCAGACGATTCGCGAGGTCTTGCTTCCCGCCGTGCTTCAGGCCCCGATGTTTATGACGCGCTGGCGCTGGAATGTCAGCCGCGCGTTGGTGTTGCTGCGCTTCTCCAATGGCAAGAAGGTTCCCCCGCAGATTCAACGGATGAAGGCGGAGGATCTTCTGGGCGCTGTCTTCCCTGATGCGATGGCCTGTCAGGACAATATGGTCGGCGAACGAACTCGCCAGATTCCGGATCATCCGCTAGTGAACGAGACCTTGCGTGACTGTTGCACTGAGGCGATGGATCTCGACGGGTTGACTTCGCTCCTTAAGCAGATTGAAGCCGGGACCATTCGCTGTGTGGCGGTTGATACGCCGATGCCCTCTCCGTTCTCGCACGAGATCTTGAATGCCAACCCCTATGCCTTTCTCGACGATGCGCCGTTGGAGGAACGGCGGGCGCGGGCGGTGGAGATGCGGCGTACGCTTCCGGCTCAGCTGGCCGGCGAGGTCGGGGCTTTGGACCCAGCAGCGATTGAGGAGGTGCAACGGGAGTCCTGGCCCGTCGTGCGCGATTCAGATGAATTGCACGATGCCTTGCTGACGTTGTTTTGGCTGCCTGTCGAGGAAGGACAGGACTGGGCGATCCACCTGGCTCGCTTGATCGACGAGGGGCGCGCGGTTGAACTCTCGACGAGAGGCGAGGGGCCAGAGGCAAGGGGATGGGTAGCCAAAGAAAATCAGGCCCGAGTTGAAACGATGTCTGCGAACGGGGATGAGACGACGCTTGATGCCATTATCCAAGGGTGGGTGGAAAGCATCGGCCCGACGACGGGTGGTGAGCTGGCGGTTCGTCTGCATCTTGCCGTCAATCAGGTGGAGAATGCATTGCTGCGCTTGGAGTCGCAGGGCCAAGTGCTCCGCGGACGATTTCGACCAAACTCAGCACTGTCGGGCGCCGGAGCGCCCGAGTGGTGCCACCGCCGGCTGCTGGCGCGCATTCATCGTTTGACCATTGGCAGACTGCGAAAAGAAGTTGAGGCAGTGACCGCGGCCGAGTTCATGCGATTCTTATTTCAATGGCAACATGTCTCCCCTGGGTCGCGGCTCCATGGGGAGGCCGGTCTCTTGGACATCATCGCGCAGTTGGCCGGCTTCGAAGCTGCAGCCTCGGCTTGGGAGCCGCATCTGCTCCGGGCGAGGCTGGCGAAGTATGAGCCGGAGTTTTTAGATCGGCTCTGTTTGAGCGGAGCGGTTAGCTGGGGCAGGCTGTCTCCTCATCCACGGCTTGCGCACGCCGGCGATCTTGATCGACGTCGGATTATTCCGACGAGTGTGGCGCCAATCAGTCTCTTTCCACGTGAGGAGAATGAGTGGTTGAGGCATGCCTTCCAGGATGACGCCGCGTCAAATGGGCCTGACCTGTTTGCGCAGTTGAGTTCCGTGGCGCAAGACCTGCGTCGTACCTTGCATGAGCGAGGCGCGAGCTTCTTTGCCGATCTTGTGCGGATGACCAATCATCTTCCGACGGAAGTGGAAGAGGGACTCTGGGAGCTAGTGGCCGCCGGCTTGGTCACGGCCGACGGCTTCGATAATCTCCGTGCCCTCATGGACCCCCGTCGCCGCCGGGCAGAAGGACGGGAGCGGTTTCGCCGGCCTCGACACTCAGCCGGGCGGTGGTCACTGCTCAGACAGGCCACTAGCCATCAGCCATCAGCGATCAGCACTGTAGAGAGGGTTGCGCGCCAGTTGTTGCGTCGATACGGCGTGGTGTTTCGCGATTTGTTGGGGCGGGAAGCGCTGGCCCTGTCCTGGCGCGATCTGCTGGTGCAGTACCGTCGGATGGAACTGCTAGGCTATATTCGCGGCGGGCGGTTTGTGGGCGGCTTTACCGGCGAGCAATTTGCGTTGCCGGAAGCCGTCGAATCGTTACGGGCTGGGAGAAAACAGAACGAGTCGGGTGCTGCCTCTTACGACATCAAACTGTCAGCCAGCGATCCGTTGAATCTCGCAGGTGTCATCTTGCCGGGTCCGCGCGTGCCCTCGGTGCCGTCGAACTTCGTAGTGTTTCGTGAGGGGGCGGTGGTGCGAGCCGTTCTGGGACGGGAGGCTGCGGACAGACCGAACGAGCAGACCGAGTGGAGCGGTCGGGCCAATCAGGTCAGCCCGCATTATTCATGACGGTTCGTTGCGAAATCGCTGAGCCGCGTTGCGAGACCGGCGCGCGGAGCCGTGAGGACCCGATGCATGCTCCTGGCTCTCCCTGCACGAGGCAGGGAGAGCCAGGAGCATGGGCGAACGCCGCCGGGTCCGCGGCGGAGAAATCAGTGGGATGAAAAATCCGCCGGAATGTGAGCATCGGTGTGTCGATGTCGGACAGGCTCCTAACGCGCCAGCATCCGCAACTGTTGAAGCCGGGCTTCATGGTCGGACGTGATGAGCGTCTCGAATGCCCCCTGCGCCTTTACGTGAAAGGCCGCTTGCCGGTCGTCCGACAGTCCCAAGAGGGTGCTGAGCGACGTCACATATTCCCCCTGTCCTCGCGCCAGGTCCTGCTCCACATTCGTTTGGTTCAAGGCCATGAAGGCAGTGAGCTTGTGTTCTGGATGCAAGAGGCCGTCTTCGGTGAACCAGGTGCGACCGGAGGTCGTGCCTGTGACGTTGGAGGTGGTATCCGTGGTCTGTTTGATCGTGCCCTTGATTGTGCAGCCTGACG
>JBKJZK010000208.1:0-1624 GCA_046715215.1 Nitrospiraceae bacterium | reverse complement strand
TCGATCAGTTGTCCCATCTGCTTCGCGGAGTCTGAAATCGTCTGCAGATAGCGGCGCGCTTTGTCGCTGAGCGCCTCACCGGCCGCCTTGGACAATAGGGCCGCATAACCGTCGATATGACGGAGCGGGGCGCGCAGGTCATGCGACACGGAATAGCTGAACGCTTCCAATTCTTGATTGGCAGCCTGGAGCAGTTCGCCCCGCCTCTGCAACTCCGTGGCCACACGGCGTCGCTCGGTGACATCGTGATGGATCAGAAAGTATACGGAGGCCAAGAGGACTAATTGCAGGAGGGCACCGAGTCCGAGCAAGGCGATCGTATTTCTCGTGCTTCCAGCGGATTGCGCCACGCGGGCATGAAGTACTCGTTGTTCGACCGAGTCGAGTTCCGTCATAAGGCGATGGATTCCCTCAAGCTCGCTCTTTGCCGCTCCTGAGAGTGCGAGATGGCGGACGGCTTCATAGCCATGCTTCTCACGCTGGGCGATGGCTCCCGCCTCTGCCCCCAATTGGCTGACGATGAGCTGTTCGAGTGTCGCCACTCGTGCCTGTTGTTCAGCTTCCTCGCTCGTCAGGCCTCTGAGATACCGAAGGTATTCGGGCATTTGTTCGACAACGGTCCGGTAGGATCTGAGATACGACTGGTCGCCGGTGACGAGATAGCGCCGATGGCCACTTTCAGCGGCGTCGAGGGCCGCTCCGACTGAGCCGAGCAGTTGTACCAATTCGTGGCTCTTGGTATCGAGTCGGCTATTCTCGATCAAGACGGCGGTGTTGCGGTAGGAGATGGCACTGATGACCACAATGCCGGCAAAGACGAGCCCAAACCCCCCAAGGACGCGTCGCTCGATTGACCAATGGGTGAACCACTCCCTAAGCCCGCCGGTCTTGGGAATCTGTGCCGGACTGCTGTCGGGAACCGGTTCCGATCGAACGGGTGCTGGCGTGGCTGGACGTTCCTGCGTGACAGATTCCATGGTTCAAGTGTGCGCGGGCGTGGGGATGTAAGCCAATGTCCTGGAAACTGTACCCTCCTCCGGAAGGCCCTGCAAGAAATATTTTAGCAGAATGCTGGCTGGACGCTGGAGAACCATCCCCGCGTAGAGTTAACCCGCATGATTCATGAAGCTTCTGCTGCAAGCGCGGATACGCGACGGTGATGGGCGGTCTCGCCGTTCAGCCCTTCGACATACTGCACGAATATGCCTCAGGGCTTCACGCCTCCGAGTGCCCATCTCGTTTCGCGTCTGCACGCTTGCGCGACAAACCTTCATGAATCATGCGGGTTAGCCACCGAAGGGGATGACGGCAGGGGAAACGGGAAGGGAGGCTGTTGGATCCGCCAAGTTTGAAAATGTCAAGATGGCCGAGACAACCCAGTCGGTGAAGGGTTGCGGATAGATGCCGATCACGAGGGTGCCGGCGAGACAGACGTAGACCACCACTTTGATGGGACCCGATACTTTAAGCGGTGCCGGGTCGTGGGGTTCGTTGATGTACATCTTCTTCACGACAATGAGGTAGTAGTACATGGAAATGACGATGTTGATGAGCCCCACGGTGATAAGCGCATAGAGCCCTTCCTTCATGGCCGCGACGAAGATGTACAGCTTGCCAATGAAGC
>JBKJZK010000207.1:0-5509 GCA_046715215.1 Nitrospiraceae bacterium | reverse complement strand
AGAGCGAACTCACAGTGCGATCGGGGATGTGACCCCGATGGAGTTCATCCAACACCATCAAGACCGGTCCCAGGCAGCACAGGGGTCAACTTCGTTGGCTCTGGTGTAACAAACGGGGGAAGGTCAGTCCGAATCCATGTCCCGCTCGTGCACTAGGGTTCCCACGGCATCGAATCCGACTCTGACCGGATGCGTTCGGCGAGAGCGGTCATCTCGGAGTTCGACTCGTCTTTTTTGCAGTCCGAGAACCAGATCAGGCGTAATCTCTACCTGCTCCGCTGTGTACCAAGAATTACCTTGTTGCCTCAATTCGATTGTCTTACTGCCTAGCAGCAGCTCTGCTGTTAGTGTCTCAAGCGGGATATCTTGAACATGAAGCCTGGTTATGGAACCCACTTGGAGTGGCCGGTCTTCTAATGCGACGAGGCTAAGTGAAACTTTTGATCGTCCAGTCGTGCTCTCGATATTCGGCGTCCAGAAATCGAGATCGTCAAGTGTGAGCCGTACATCCGCAGGCCAAGGCGGGGTGAGTCGATAGATCTTGGCATCGTCGACGCGTTGCCAATCGACAACAGGTAGTCCCTTGAGAATAAGATCTACATTGGTGATGAGGGCATACTCCTTCCTTGTGTTCAACCAGGCATCTTCGCCGTGAAGAATCGACCCTTCCCCAAGATCGAAGATGATCACATCTCTTCGTAGTTCGAAGAGCGTGATTAGGTCTGTCTCTTCCAAGACTTCGCCTTCGTGCGTAGCTATAGTTAACTGGCTGGGCCGTAAAGTGGGAATTGTCGAAGTGCCCAACGCGCAGGGTATGCAATCTTTTCCGGACCAGCTATTGTCTTGTTGTCGAAGCCATCTTTCAACTGGCTTGCCATCCACGCGGAACACGAGCTGATGACTTGTCGTCCGTGCAGCCAGTGGGGCCATATGATCACGATTCACATGGAGATCGAGATGTGGAGCAGCGCCATGCGGCCAATGGAGGCCGAGCTTAACAATAGAAGCCTCCTGTTGCTCCAGACCTGCCACGAGCCGATTTGTTTGCTCATGCTTAACCGTAGCCTGACGCAGTAATCTGTCGATCCAGTGCGGCCGAACCCAAGGGGAATTCTGCAGATTATCTTGGGCTTGATTGAGGGAGATGACGCCTTTTCTATAGCGCAGCAGCGTATCCCAAGTGTATTGGAACGAACTCGATGTTAGGCCAGGGTATTTCGGCTCTTGCCCAAGAAGGACACGCACTGATACAGGAATTCCCAGGCCGATCAGCCATTCGTGCAAACGATTACAGGCTCCTTGAAGGGTAAAGCCAAACTGAAGTTTGACTGTGTCGAAATACTTGTAGCCGTAGCTTTCCTCTGAATCGAGAACGTGACGGAGCAAGAAACGTCGCGCTCCGTCTTCAAGTGAGGTCTTAAGAGAACTCGAAGGCTGTCCCTGAGGAAACAATTTCTTTCGCAGCCCATTGGCATCGGATAGGGCTGAGCATACGCTGGGCCAGATCGAATCTTCTTTACTCGCTTCCCGAGCCGTCTCTGCGGCGAAGATAAGAAAAAGAAATCCAAACATCTGCCGGCTGGAGAAGCCTGGGACGTGCTCGTCGCTTAACATCCAGTGCGGTATCTCCTTCGCATGCTCGCTCAACCAGTTGTTGAGCCAAGAGATGTCCCCGCTAATAGGTCGCATTTCCGCGACTGATCGAAGTTCCTGCGTCCCAATGATGCGTTCAGCAAACACTGCCGAAACATCATCAATTGTCGCGCCCCGTAGATCCAAAGAATCTGTTACTCCCCCAAACTTATTCAACCTAGCCTCTCAATGGAAACGCCGGGAAGCGACAGCTTTCGTCTGCCTACCTCAACGAGTTGACCTAAGATAGCTCTGCACTTTTTGTTCGCCGAGGAAAAACTCCATTGCATCTCAAGGTATCTGTCTGCTACGGCCCAAAAGGTCACCGAAAACTCACCCCTGAGACCGACCACCGTGCGCAATGCTCTTCAAGATGGTGAATCTCAAAGGAGACCCATCTTCGCTCCGCCGCACATGGGCAAGGTAGTGATTCAGAATCTTCATTCGCCGGCTTCTTCCAGGCCACGTTCAAACCTCACTTGCTCATTCTCCTATCTCCAGACTGCAACGGCATGCTTGAATTTGTCTTATCCCTAAATTTGCAGTCGGGTCTTGCAATCACACATTGGACCATCTCGGGTCGCCGCTCGCATCTTCTCGTTAATGAACTACCTTGTCCATGAAAACCTAGATTGTCTAAATCGGAAACTCCTGCGGTATCCGCCTTCCGAAGTCTCGGCTTCATCAATTCCATCTCGACGACTCCATGGAGGTCGACGTCCAGGGTTGGTACGGTCGGCCTCGTGCCCTCAAGCGGCTAGGATGCGGCCTTTCGCACCATGCACCAGACCGGCGACGACCTGGTTCATACGGTTATAACCTGAATGAGTTACTACCCTCATGACTACCCTTACTCACGAGTTGCTACCCTTACTCCCCAGATAACGCCTGCCCCGGCAAATCATGTCGCCTGTAGCTTTAAATCCAGACCGTCCCGGATCACGGCATGGGCGGATGCTCCTTCTACTGATTGACGGTCTCCCGCCCAATGGAGTACCATGATGACCAGAATTGTGGTCATGAATGATTGTGGGGTTAGCTATGGCGAAAACCTTATCCCTATCAGAAGTGAAGACGCGGTTGCCTGAACTGGTGGCGGGTGTGCAGGAGCGTGAGGAGGAGATCGTAGTCACAAAGAACGGTCGCCCGGCTGCGATTCTGATCAACGTCGATGAGTATACCCGCCTGAAAGACACGCTGGATGTGTTGAGCGATCCAGCCTTAATGAAACAGATCGGCCGGAGCCAGACATTCTATAAGACCGGGAAGAAGGGCCTCTCCTTTGAGGACGTATTCGGTGAGCCATTCACCCCCGCCAAAAAGCGTCGCACTGCGTGAATCCCTTCCGTCCTGATATCCCTCCGCATGTGGCTGAGGTGATCCGCTCTCTCCATCCTGACCTGAAACGTTCCATCAAAGCGGCTGTTATTGTCATTGCGGCCGACCCGGAGTGTGGGGAGCCGCTCATGCGCGAACTCGACGGCTTGTGGAAGTATCGCGTCCGCCGCTTTCGAATCGTCTACGCGATCGACCGCAAGGCGCGGGCAATTCGCCTCATCGCCGTCGGCCACCGCCAATCTATCTATGAGGATCTCACAGCCAAGCTTCGCACAAAGAGCTAGCCCGCCTGCACAATAATCAACTCGCGGCGCGCAGCGGCTTAACCTAAGCGGCCCGGTGAGTTTTCGGCTCAGGCTACAGGATAATATCGGCTATTCCCTGACTGGACCAGTTTGTGGAGTCGGCGCGGTTTCAGGAGTGGGAATCGTCGCAGTAGTAGGAGGCGTTACACCGTTCTTGAACGGCAAATCGAGCAGCGAATAGGGATTCACGCGGGCGCCGTTGAGTTTGACACCCCAATGGAGATGCGGGCCGGTGGCGCGGCCAGTCGCTCCCACCTTGCCGATGACTTGCCCCGCTGTCACCAAGTCTCCGTCTTTGACCAGAATCTCCGACAGATGGAAATACATCGAGTAGAAGCCCAAGCCGTGATCGACGAAGACGCCTTTGCCGGAGAAAATATGATCGACGGTGATGCGAACGATCCCGTCGTTTGTGGCTGCGACATCGGCCCCCATCGGCGCGCCGATATCCTCTCCATTGTGCGGATTGCGCGGTTTGCCGTTCATGATCCGCACACTGCCGAAAATGCCTGTGCGCTTGCCATTCACCGGTTCCACGAAGTTGCTGTACCATAATTTCAGGCGTGAGTGCTCTGCGAGCGCCTGTTTGACTTGCTCCTGCTCGGCTTTCCAGCGTGCCACGGCCTTCTCATCCAGATCGACTTTTTCTTTCGGCAGGTTCAGATGCTCGACGGCAAACTTCTCTTTGGCCACCAGGACATTAAAGCTCAACTGCTTCGGCTGTTCGCCCTGCTTCACTTCGACGGCAAGTTCATAGGTCCCCGGATCGTCCTGCATGTCGATCCCGAGCAACCCGATATAGCCCGCCGGCTCCCCAGGCCTGAACTCCCGGAAAAAAGGAATCGTCCGACTCAGAAACGTACCCTTCACCTCCGTCGCCTGTTCTTCCCCCTTCACCTTGACCACCAGCACCTGCCCCTGCTTGCCGCTGTATTGCCCATCGTGGCCCTTCGGCGCTGGAGGCGTATTGGAAAACAACTCGACGGGAAAGACGCTGGACAGCAGCACGACGGCTGCAATCAGCGTGCGGTCCAGCCGTGAGATCCGTACATGCGTCTGTCTGAGCGCCGTCATCATCATCGGTAGAACCGTAGCCCCGCCACCTGCGAGAGCAACTCATCCACACGTCGATTCACGGCGCTGAAGGGGTCCATACAGAGAATCGTTTCTTCCCAGTAGCCATTGAGTTTCAGATAGGTCCAGTCGACCGTATAGGAACGATTTTTCGCGCGGGCAAACCGGATGAAATCGCCGCGCACCTTCGCCCTCGTGGTCTGTGGCGGAGTCGACATGGCCCGTTGCACCGCTTCCTCCTCCACCACCCGTTCGATCAGCCCCCGGGACTCCATAAGATAGTACAACCAGCGCGTCCGTTTGACGTCATGAAATTGGAGGTCGAGCAGGAACACCCGTGGATCGTCCCAGCCGCAACCCTTCTTGTCGATATAGGACAGGATAAGATGACGCTTGGTCACCCAATCGATTTCGCGCATGAGCTGCATCGGGTCCTCTTCGAGCTTATCCAGCACCATGGCCCATCGTTGCCATACATCGTCGAGGGTCGGATCGTGCTCCTGTTGAGCCAAATATGCCTGAGCTCGATCCAGATAGACCCGCTGAACTTCGACCGCCGTCATCTGACGACCATCATCCAGCTTAATCTTGCGCTTCAAGGTGGGATCGCGCGAAACCTCCCGAATGGCTTTTACTGGGTCCTCGAACTCCATCCCTTGGACTGCGTACCCTTCTTCGATCATGGACAGTACCAACGTCGCCGTGCCGACTTTCAAATAGGTCACGAACTCCGACATGTTGGAATCCCCGACGATGATATGGAGCCGCCGGTAGCGTTCCGCATCGGCGTGCGGCTCGTCTCTTGTATTGATGATGCTGCGCGAGGAGGTCGTCGAGGAGGAGGTTTTCTCGTGAATGTGTTGAGCCCGTTGCGAAATAAAGTACTGAGGTTTGCCGGATACTTTTAGGACTTTTCCCGCTCCGATATAGACCTGCCGCGTGACGAAGAAGGGAATGAGCTGCTCCGTGACTTTCCAGAAATCGACGTCGCGGCGCATCAAGAAGTTTTCGTGACAGCCGTAGGTATTCCCGAGAGAGTCCGTATTGTTCTTAAAAATATAGATCTCGCCGGAGAGACCTTCTTCTCGTAAGCGTTCTTCAGCCGCAGGTAGGCAGGCTTCCAGAAGCCGCTCACCGGCTTTATCGTGAATGACGAGATC
>JBKJZK010000206.1:0-4206 GCA_046715215.1 Nitrospiraceae bacterium | reverse complement strand
CCGATCTTGATTGGTTCTTTGCCCGCTGCGTATGAGAGGGCCCAGTTGCCCAAGTTGCCAAGCAGCGCGGCAACCCCTATGCCGGCCGCTACCTTGCTTCCTTGGACCAGAAGCTCACGCCGAGAAGGACCAGCCTCGCTCGGAACAACAGTACCTGCTTCGTCCGGGCTTGCCTCGTTGGGTTTGTTCGTTTCCATGGTCGGACCCCTTTCACTAACATTTAGAAGTTGTACCAGCTCGACAGTGAAGACGTCGCCATGGAGTTTCTCTGAACCACCTAGCCGCAGCATTCGCTCATGTCGTCAGAAAATGGCTCCGCTTAAGCGACGTGTTGAAACCACCCCAATTGTGGTTTCGCTCCTGAATGACTGACTTGATCAGTCCTGTTTGACCGGAGGGCTTTGTGGCAAGGGAGAAAAACCCTTCCGATCCGTTCTGCTGGACCCAAGGGACGCCATTGTCCTTCTCTTGCATTCTGGCTGAATCGATGGACGTCGTTGTCCAATACTCAGCCCGTACGGAGAGGACGGATATATACGGAGTCTATGCCCGCCTGTCAAGTAGGGTTCGCTCATAATCTGGAGGAGCCCTGAAACAGAGATCGGTGAGGCGGCGCACGAGGCACGCCGCGTCACAATCAGGTTGCACGCGCCTGAACCGAGCTGCACTGAAGTACTACCTCTGGATTTGGGATTTTTATTTTACTTGCAATATGTTCACGACTTAGGCATATTTCGCCAAAATACGTAGGCGGAAAGGTGTGGTACACATAGTGGCGTACAGATTACTACGCAACTCACGTTGTAACCGAAGGGAGGAGTTTTTACATTCGATTCTATAACTCACTATTGGAGGCTGTCACCATGAAAGTCGATCAAACAAGACGGTGGAAAATGTTTTTGGTTGCTGGAGCCACCATGGCGCTAGTGGCTGGAATGGCATCCACGGTCCCCAGCGCTTACGCAGGTGGCACGATCAAGGCCGACGATGACAAGTATATTTCCATCGGAATGGGTACGCGGCTGAGTTTCAATTCGCAAGAAGGTGCGGCAGCGAACGGTTCAGCGTACAGCAACGAGTTCGCTGTCAACAACGCTCGTATCTACATCAACGGCGCGATCCATAAGTACGTCAAGTTCGCGTTCAACACCGAATGTTTTAACTGTGCGGTTGGCTCAGGTACAAATCATTTCGCGGGGACTGCCAATATCGGCCTGCTCGATGCGATCGGGCAGTTCGAGTTTACTGAGAAAGTGAACTTCTGGGTCGGGCGCACGTTGGTGCCGACAGAGCGCGGCGAACTGAATGGCCCGTTCTACCACGCGGTCTTCGATGGCTTTAGGACGCCGTTCAACCAAGCCGACTTCAGCGCCAACTTCGGCGCCGGGGGGGCTGGTCTCTATGGCCGTGACAATGGCGCGGTCTTCTTCGGAAAAGTCCATCCAGGTGGGACCCATCTGCAATACGTCGCGTCGGTGTTCACCGGACTGCGGTCAGGGTTAAACGCCGGACCTAATCAAGGCAACAGCCTGAAGTACGCCGGACGTCTCCAGTGGAACTTGCTGAACGATGAAGTAAATCCTGGGTACTACACCAGCGGTACCTACTACGGGACAGCCGGTGATATTCTCGCGATCGCGATCGCGGGAGAACATCAGAAAGATGGGTCTGGTACCGAGTTAAATAAGAGCGATTTCACGAGTTTTGTCAGCGATATCCTGTTTGAGAAAGTCCTCCCGAACAACAATGGCGTGTTCACGGCCAACGCGGAGTTCAAACGGTACTGGTCACATAACCTCGCCGCCTTTACTGACGGGGCAGCAGGCTTCTTCCCCATGTTTGGCGGGACGTCATGGACCGCGTACGCCTTGTATCTGTTTCCCAATGAGGTAGGGATCGGGAGATTCCAGCCCTATGGGCGATATACCAGCATTTCGCCTGTGCACGGCAGCAACCAACGCACTGAATGGGAACTGGGCACGAACTACGTCATTGCTGGTCACAATGCGCGTATCTCGACCTACTGGCGCTATGGCGATATCGCCAACAACTTCTTGAACTACTCTCCCGGTGCGGCAGGCGAGAAGGTCCAATCTTTCCATGTAGCCTTACAGTTGCAGTATTAAGAAGGTGGGTTTGAACTAGATCTGCTACCCTTCGGGAAAAGCCGAAACCTGCAGTATGGGTTTCGGCTTTTCTTTGCCCTTCTCACCAACAGCGTGAAGCGCGAGACTTGCGAGAAAGGCGCGACGTGGATAGAGTGGACGCCCACCTCGTCTCGCCCGTCTCGCTCCTCCCGCCTGTCTCGCGCGGCTAGGTTTTCTGCAGCCTGATAGACCAGGGAGAAAGTTGCCGGTGTCCTCGACCTCCCAGCTATGCTAGACTGCCGGCTGGTACACCGCGCACGAATTGCTCATGTCTCATCATCCACGACTTGCTCTTGTCTTACTAATAACCGGAATCACCCTGTCCCTGTCTGCCTGCGCAACAGGATCTGATCTGGACTTAACGATCCATGAATCCGAACGCGGTGCGGTGTATGTGGAACGGATTTCCGATCGGTCCTTTCAAGCTTCCCACCCCATGACGTTATCGGCAGATACGATGGCCCGGGTCCTTCGTGGCGTGCTCGTCAAGGATGGCCGCGGTGCCATGGGAAACCTGGTCGCCGGCAAACAGGAGGCCGTTCGAGCGTTTGGGGACGAGGACGTTGAGTACCTGGCACCGCTCCTGGTCGAGGGGCTCACCAGAGCTGCGTCGGACCAGCAGGTAGGATTTCACGTCATGCAAATCGGTGCGCCGATCTCTTCGCAATCCGTCGGGCCGGTCTTCTGCTGGTCTTCTGTCCGTTTCCCCGGTACCTGTTCGTCAGAACAGCCACCGGGGCCGGGATCCGCAGAATCGACGAAGGGTTCGCTCTACGCCTACGGACGGTCACTGTATCTGACCTTGACAGAGTATCGTCAACGGACGGAACGGGCCGAAACGAGTAGCACGGCCAATCGGCGCATTTTCAATCCGACCGGATTGGCGAACCGCACGGTGTCCTTCGTCCCGGAATCCGCCAAGCGCCCCGATAGCTATCGAAACGCGCGCTCATCCGACGGGACTTTGGTGATCGACTACGACCTCCTTGCCACAATGCCTGCCGCACCGGACATGCGATCGACTGCCACTCAACCACCAACGCCTGCGAAGGGGGAACCCACTCAGCGAGATACCGATCTGGATGCGCTACGGAAGGAGTTGCAGGACATCAAGAAGAAACTGGCGGAGCAAGAAGCGGAGCGGACCCGTTCCACCCCCTCGTCGTCTCCGAAACCGACACCTTGATCGAGTCCTTAGCAGGATGCTGAAAAAGCCCGCCAGCGGCGTTCTCGCGTCGCTCAGAGGCTCAACGTACCGAAGCGTACGCCTCGCCTCTTCGCTCGCTGCGGCCTTGCTGGACAGCCTTTTTGAGCATCCTGCGTGGTCTACCCCTGTTATCCCAGACGTGCAGACCAGTGAAATTCCAGCGTGCCCACCGAGTTTTCCACAGCCTGTTAGACCGCTAGCGCCAGAGGTCTTCCCTCGTAGGCCGAACCTATCCCCTTTGTTTCTCAGCCCGTTGGTCGAGTTCTCCAGCTAGGAGCACGGCCTCGGCTATCTCGCGCATCGACTTCCGGAGATCCATACTTTGCCGCTGAATGAGCTTGAAGGCCTCTTCTTCAGTCAACCTCTTCGAGCGCATCAGGTAGCCCTTGGCCCGTTCCATGAGCTTCCGAACCGCCAGCGCTTCCTGCATCTCGTAGGACTTCTCGACCAGGGTGGTATGCTCAATGGCGATGGCGGCCTGATTGGCGATGGCCTGGAGCAACTTGACCTCTTCGCTGGTAAACACGTGCGGAACGGACGTATAGCTATTGATCACGCCCAACGCCTTCTCCCGCACCATCATCGGTACCGAAACCAATGAGCACAGCCCTTCCTTTTTGGCCATATCCGGATACATATAGTCTCGATCTGTGGAGACGTCGACCACGATAATCGGTCGACGGTCTTTCACAGCACGGCCACTGATACTCTGTCCAACTTTCAAGTTTGGCTTGCGGCGATACTGTTCGCTGAGGCTTTGCGTCGCCGCGATCCGCAGTTCCCCGCTGGCTTCGTCCAATAACATAATCGAGCAGATCTTGGAGTTCATCATTTGCGCGGTCATCGTCACCA
>JBKJZK010000205.1:0-2905 GCA_046715215.1 Nitrospiraceae bacterium | reverse complement strand
GGCTGGAACTTCGCTCGTTCGATGATTTCTTTCGTGGCATACCCTCCGACTATCCAGGAATCAGGATCGGCGCGACGGGATTTGTAGGCCTTGAGCCCGATCTTGAGATACATGAAGATCTGCTGTTGCGCAGGATCCCCGACGCCGGATTGCGGTAGCCCCAAGGTTTTCTCAATCTTCTTACGCCAATGCCGATCGTCATATCGCGACGTAATCAATTGGAGCATGGTCTTTCCAAGGTCGGCATCAAGCGGCATGGGATGGCTGAATCCTCTTACGATCTCAAATGCTGTTTGAGAAATGCTGTGGCACGCGCCCATGCGTCTTTGGCCGCCTCCGGTCGATACACAGTTTTATCCGTGTCCCGAAAAAATGCATGAGGCGCACCGGGATAGGTTTTGATCTCGCCGGCTTTACTATATTTCTTAAAACCTGCCGCGAGTCGCTGGACATCTGCCTTGGTAATCCAGCCATCATCCTCCCCATAAAAATACAGAACAGGACCCGATAACTGTTGGAGTGGCGTATCAGGGTTCGGTACCTGCCCATAGAATGGAACGGCTGCCTTAATGTCTTTATTCACACAAGGCAACATCAGCGCATAGGACCCTCCCATGCAGAAGCCGGTGACTCCGATTCTGCTGGCGTCGACTTCAGGAACGGACTTCAGATAGGCGACGGTGGCGTCGAGATCCTTCAGCCCATCCTCCTGCTGCAGCGTATTCATCAACTTACCTGCCTCGCCTGGATCGGTGGTGAGGGCATACCCCAACCGCGAATACAGATCCGGCGCGATGGCCACATACCCCTCTGCAGCATAGCGCTTCGCAATGTCCTTGATATGGTCGGACAGCCCAAACCATTCCTGGACCACGATAATCGCGGGACGTCGCTCCTTGGTCTGCGGGGCTGCCACATAGGCGCGAACAGTCACGTTCCCGCTCGGGTACTGCACCATCGTTTCTCTGATTGACTCGGCCATAAGGCACCTCCTTACAGGTGCAAGTTTTGAGTTATAAGTTCTGAGTGCTGAGTTATAGATTCAAAAAGTCGTTTTTCTCGTCCTTCGATTCTTAAACTCAGAACTCATCACTCAAAACTCAGAACTGGCAATTTGCCGCTATTTGCGGCTAGCTGCCCGCCACCATCATCTCTGCAATCTTCACGGTCGGACTGGCAATGCGCCCACGAAACACGAGATCGCAGCCGACCATTTCGATTCCTGCAAACATGTCTTTCAGATTGCCCGCAATCGTGATCTCTTCCACGGGATAGGCCAACTCGCCCCCTTCGATCCAAAACCCAGCAGCTCCCCGTGAATAATCACCGGTCACCATGTTGATGCCGAAACCGATGAGGTCCGTGACATACAGGCCTTGTTTGACGGTCTTGATAATGTCTTCCGCCATCTTCGTTCCTGGCGCGAGATAGAAATTCGTAGGACCGACCGATGGATTTTCACCGACGCTACGCGAGGCATTGCCGGTCGAGGCCAACCCGAGCTTCCTTCCCGAATAGGTGTCGAGCAGATAACTCTTCAACACCCCTCGTTCCACCACTGTCGTCTTCCTGGTCGGCAGACCTTCGCCATCGAACGGTCGAGAGCCCAGTCCTCCGACCACTCGCCCATCGTCATAGACCGTCACATACTCCGGGGCCAGAGGTTTGTCCAACTGGCCTGCCAGGAACGAAGCCCCTTTGTAGAGTGAATACCCTGACACCGCGCTGCAGAGGTTCCCCATGAGACTTCCCGCCATTTCGGAATCGAAGACGACAGGAACTCGTTGGGTTGCTACTTTCCTCGCTCCGAGCTTTCGGATCGTCCGCCGCGCCGCTTCCAGCCCCACAGTCTCCGGGGAGTCCAGCTTAGCGAATTTCCGTTGTACGGCGTACCAAGAATCGCGCTGCATGGCCCCGGTCTCCGGATCGGTGGCGACGGGCGACACCGACATTGAGAAACTGGAACTCTGGTACTCTCCCAGGAATCCGTGACTGTTGCCCAACACCACGCGCCCCGAGGAGGAGTCGAAATCGCCCCCTTCAGAATTCGTCACGCGCTCGTCCGTAGACATGGCGGCAGCTTCTACCCGTTTGGCCAATTCGATCTGCTGCTCCGTATTCAGTCTGGTCGGATCGAAGAGATCCAAATCCGGTCTCTCTCCCGCCATCTGATCCGCCTCCGGCAAGCCGGACACCTGATCTTCCACGACAGCCTTCGCCAAAATACAGGTCTCGGCAACCAGTTGATTCAAGGAATCCGCTGAAAAATCTGAGGTGGAGGTGCTGGCGGAACGTTTCCCGACGAATACACGCAAGCCGAGATGCTTCTCCCGCGCTTTAGTCAGACGATCGACGGCACCCAACCGGACTTGCACCGAAAACGTTTCGCCGTCGGCGATAATGATATCCGCTTCCGTCGCCCCACTACGCTTCGCCTTGGCCAAGAGATCCAAGGCGAGCTGGCTATACCCATCGCGCTGCTGTATTTGCTGATTCATCGCTGCGTCCCGCCCACGGTGATTTCATCGATTCGGATGGTCGGCAGGCCGACGCCCACTGGAACGGACTGCCCTTCTTTGCCACAGGTTCCAATGCCCTCGTCGAGTTTGAGGTCGTGCCCGACCATCGAGACCTTGGTGAGGATCTCCGGTCCGCTGCCGATCAAGGTCGCGCCCTTGACTGGCCTCGTCACCTTCCCCCCCTCGATCAAGTAGGCTTCGCTGGCAGAAAACACGAATTTACCGTTGGTGATATCCACCTGCCCGCCACCGAACGACACGGCATACAGCCCGCGATCGACCGAGCGGATGATCTCCTCAGGGTCCGACGTTCCAGCCAACATAAACGTATTCGTCATTCGCGGCAGCACCACACTTTGGTAACTCTCTCGCCGCCCATTGCCGGT
>JBKJZK010000204.1:0-3636 GCA_046715215.1 Nitrospiraceae bacterium | reverse complement strand
CTCATCCTTGATTCCGTTGAGATGCCCTATATAAGTGAGCTGGGCACTATAGAGTTCCTTGAGTTGGCGGATGTCCTTCCCCTGCCAAAGAATCACGCCTCCATCAGGCAAAAACAGGCCACACAGCATGCGGAGGAAGCTGGTTTTTCCACTGCCGTTCTCACCCACCACAGCCAGCAGAGTTCCTGGCTTGACCGTCACGCTTATGTCGGAGAACAGCTGTCGTTCCCCGCGACTGCCGCTCAGTGCGACGGTTTGGAACATGTTCGGAAAAATCCCACCGAAACCGAAGAAGCAAAATTGCTGCAGCGTCGAATCTTTTCAGGTCGTGCTGTTCGTAAGCGTTTTTTCGACACCGTCTGATGCTTCATAAGATACAACTGTCGCTGTAGCGGTAGTCCATCCGCAAGGTCGCTATATATTGATGGCAAGGGGGGACCTCATAAAAGGGAGCACACATCACTCGTGCAATTGTCGCCCATCTGACACCGGCAAGTCAAAGATGGTTGGCGCATTAGGTATATAGGCATCTCCGAGCCTATTGCTCAAACCTATGTTCGAACCCGTTGAGCACCCAAAATTCATTCGTTGTGTTCTCCCCGGGCCACCGCATCGAGAATGGACTAGGCCAGATCTCACGCCGGCTACTGTCCAGGCCACGCCGGCGGCGGCAGAAACTATTGGTCACGAATACGGGGCAGAAGGTTGTTGCTCATGGCAGCCCTCCCCTTGACACGTAGGTTCAATTTTGACAGATGTATTACCTAGGTTACACAGGGTTTGCACGACAGGCTCCACCCCTGTTTTTCCTGTCGCAACATTCCGCCACCAGCCTCAGGGATGGGAAAACCAAGCGCGGTTCCTGGCCCCTGGATGACCATGGGGTAGAGCTTCGAGGACTCGGCGCGCAGCGCCCGTCCTTGTACCACCATGACGAGGGTCATGCAGGGTTCATACGGGACAGCCGGAGCCCCGGACGAATCCAGCAGAAAAAACATATTTGGGTTTTTCACTTGCCTTGCGCATGGTGGAGGGGGGTAGAATTTTGCCCTGTTTTAGTGGCATCATGGTGATGGTACCTGATTATGAGCATGTCGCTATGTGTGGAATTACGCACAGGGATCGCTGAGCAGCACGAAGCAGCGGGTCATCTGCAAGGTCCAAAACAGGAGGGTCCAGCATATTATGATGAGGCAAGTGACACGGGCAGGCTCTATCGTGCTCATTCTTGTTGCCGCGCTGTACCACCCGGGCGACGTCGCGGCACATGGCGGCGCGAGTGGAGAAGACGACCCGTGCTTGCGCCGAGTCGGTGAAAGCCTGGTGCATTTCAGTGCCTATCAGCCGCAATACGAGCTGAAGGATCAATACTGCACGGACATTCCTAAGGAAGGTGACACCTTCCTGGTGGTGGACCTCGTGGACCCGGCGCTGCGCAACGAGCCGGTCGGAATGCGGGTCGTGAAAGGGAATGGGAGCAAGGAGTCAGAAAGTGAGATTGTGGCAGACGTGCGTCCGAGCTACCACCCGGACGGAGTGCTCAGGGGCGAAGTCCGGCTGGACGAGGGCCTCTATACGGTCACCATTGCGGCGGAGAAGCAGAATCTGATGCGACGCCCCCAGTATCTCTTGCGAGTACACATGATCGATTATCAGCAGCTTGTGCGTACCGTGGTAGCACCCCTGATAGGAGTGCTGCTACTGGCCTGGCTCGTGTACAAGCTCGTACGATCGAAGTGGCTGCGGAATTGGTGGGCTGGCTCCCGTTCGGTAGGAAACTAGACGTTCCGGCCCGCGATCACATGGTTCGCAATCCCAGAGGGAGGACCCAGACAATGTTTGTGCAATTGCTGAAATCTGCCGGCTTGTGCGTTGTGATACTGGCAATCGGGGGTCTCTGCTCCACACAGGCCCAAGCTCACGGAGGACTGGCATTGGCAGAGGACATGTGCAGACTCACGATCGGCCCGTACAACATGCACTTCACCGGCTATCAGCCTGACAACACACGCAATAAGGAATTCTGCGAGGATATTCCGGCAACCGGCCGCACGGTCGTGGTCCTCGATTATATGGAAGATGCACTCCGTCCGTTGCCTACCGAAGTGCGGGTCATCAGGGATACGGGTTCGGAGCAAGACCTTCAAGCCATCACGGTCCTTCACCTGCCGCCCAAGGTCTACCCCAACGGCACAGTCAATTTCGAATACAACTTCGACAAGCCCGGCAAGTTCGTGGGTCTGGTCACCGTGGGCGGCACGCAGGAACACGTATCGCGATTCCCGTTCTCGGTAGGGGAAACGAAAATACCGTTGCCCCCCTCCTACTTCCTGATCGCGTTCGCCGGGGTTGCCGTGGTGGCGGTGGTCTTCTTTGCCATGCGCGGTCGTCGCAACACTTCGGGCAGCACGGTCTCGTAGGCGGCCGGCCATCCGCTCCAAGACGCAGGTGCGACTCTGGTTCAACGAGGAAATTGGGACGCCTAAGATGATGAGGATACTGACGATGTCTTTGCAATTTCTGAAACCTGCTTGGGTGTGCTTCTTGATGCTGGCGATCGGAGCTCCACTATCCGCACAGGCCCAGCACTTTCACGAATTAGACAAAAACTTCTGCATACTCAAGATTGGACCCTATGGCATGCACCTCACCGGCTATCAGCCTGATATCACAGGTGAGCAGGAGCTCTGCGGGGAGGTTCCGGGGACCGGCCGCACGGTGCTGGTGCTCGATTATATCGAAGGGGAACTCCGCTCTTTGCCCGTCGAGATTCGGGTCATCAGGGATACGGGTTCGGAGCAGGATCTTCAGGCCATCACGGTCCTGCACCTGCCGCCTAAGGTCTACCCCGGCGGCTTCATCAATTTCGAATACAGCTTCGACCAGCCCGGCAAATTCGTCGGTCTGGTCACCGTGGGCGGTACACAGGAGCATATAGCGCGATTCCCAATCTCGATAGGGGAATCGAGATTGGTTTCGCACTTCATGCACTACATCATGGTCATAGTCCCGCTCGCAGCAATTGCCGGTGGAGCGGCGATCTTCTTTTTCCTGCGTGGTCGTCGCAAACCCTCGGTTAGCACTGTTTCCTAGGCAGGTCGCCGGAGAGCAATGCGCCGAAACAAGACGGCCGAATGGCCCATGTTGCGCGCAGCAGTCAAGGACGAGGAGGAGATCCGATGGAATCATGGGCGCTTCACGCACTCAGGCGCGGCGTGGTGGGGGTGGCGATGGCAATGGCGATGTGTGTGCACGCTGCCCCGGCGTTGGCGCATTCAATGCTGGTCAAGGCAGAGCCGCCGCGCCGGGCTGTCCTCGCCACGGCGCCAACACAAGTAAGACTCTGGTTCAACGAGGAAATTGAAGGCGACTACGCATCGCTGGTCGTGCTCGACGCCGAGAAGCATCCCGTAACCGAGATCAAGCCTCAACTTGCTCCGGATGACCGAAAATCCATCGTCCTGCCGTTGCCGGAGTTGACGCCCGGGAAGTATTCAGTGAAGTTTCGAGTGCTGTCGGTAGACGGTCATGTGGTGGAGTCGTACTTCGACTTCACGGTAAAGGGCAAAGTGCAAAAGAAATGATCGAGGTCATCGGCGCGCTGTTCCGCTGGCTGCAGCTTGCGTCCAACATGAT
>JBKJZK010000203.1:0-2518 GCA_046715215.1 Nitrospiraceae bacterium | reverse complement strand
AGGTAGGTGTCATGCAGTGCCACGAAGTCGCGAATGTTGTGCGTGACGACGACGCCTCCGTCGGTCGCACTGGACTGGAGCAGCGCGGCATCAGACCAACCTTGTTGCCGGAGGTCGTAGACGTTGTGGGCATCAATGCCCCCCCCGCAACTGCGACGCCAAGGCGGCATCGATGTTTTCATCGAGAAAGAAGGCTAGTGGGATGGCTGCGTCTTTCCGTGCTCGTAGGCCTGGTCTTCCCGCCGGATCTCCTGTTCGATCTCTGCGAGATGATCATAGGCATAGCTGAGGGCATCGTGGATCTGGGCAGGGGTCAGATGAGGATAGGCCTGCCGGATCATCTCCACTGTATCACCGGCTTGGGTGTGTTGGTAGACGAGGCGCACTGGGATGCGGGTGCCCACAATAACGGGATCACCTCCGCAGATCGCGAGATCTTTATGGACATAACAATGTTCCGTCTTGACCGCGTGAGCCATAGGTCAATCCATTCTAGTCGTGAAGTGTGCTGACAGTACCAGCCGCCCTCAGAATCGTCAAGCCAGACGACTGCTCTGTTGTCCCGTCCGCCTGTCCAACAGGGAACTTTGGTTTCGACTCGCCACATGTTTTCACACTCAACCTTGACCTTGACCTCAGCCTTCTGCCTTCCCGAAAGGCGCTGCCCAGCTACAGCCCCACCAATGTTTTGATTTCTGCCCGCAATGTGTCTCGCTGTTCAACCGCCCAGGTGTCGAGTCGTGCGAACAAATGCGCCATAGGGCCTGTGAAGGGAGCCACGACGGTATCGCGGCGCTCTGCCAACATACCGTCAGCCTCGGCGATGCGGATTTTTTCATCCGCGATATGCCGCGACAAGCATTTCGAAATCATGAGCTGCTGACCCGGTGTTCCTGCGATGGTTCCAAAAATTTTGCCACGAAGCACATCCAACTCCTCTGGAATGGCCACCTTCACGCGTACAGCCTGGGCGGTCGGCCAGGAGGCCCGTTGGATCGAATAGTCATAGGAGAACACCTGCTCGCGAGGTTCGCGGTACGGTCCAGTGACATTCGTGATCTGCAGCTGGGCGTTCATGGCGATCTCCAGCAGGCTGCGGAAAAACTCAGTTTATACACAAACACCGTTGGAATCTTGCATAGCGATACCATGTCAATATAGCCGCAGGATGCTCAAAAAGACCAACTTTCTCACCCGCCCACCCCGGCGACTACTTCACCCTCCCACCCTGAGTCTGCCAAGACAGCCTCTTCGCCCAGAGACGCGCCTTTCCGCAGGCAAGGCCGCAGTGAACTATCATTCAATAAGGGGTGGGTGGGATGATCCCAACTGCCGCGCGTCATTCTCACCCGCCCACCCACTGGCACGCCAAGACGTGCCATTTGCCCTGGCGAGGGCCTTCCGCTTTCTTATGCCTTTCTTGAAGGGAGTGGCCAAGGTTGCCCTTTACTGCGCGCATCGAACGAGCACCGTTTCATCGTGCGCGTTCTGCGAGCAAGAAGGGCACCTGGCCGCTCCCTCCCCATCCTTCTCAAGCCGCGCGTTGCGCGAGCAAGGGGATCGTCCCAGCCATCCCGCCCCCTTTTCCAGCATCCTGCTAGGAGCGTTCTCCCGACAAGTAGCGCACAACCCGTTCGGCTGCGACCGCCCCGTCACGGATACAGTCCGGAATCCCGACGCCTCGATAGCCGGCGCCCGTGAGGATCAGTCCCCCATAGCGACTGAGTGCCGCCTCAATCTGGTTCAGGCGTTCGAGATGTCCCAGCGTATACTGCGGCATGGCCCTCATCCAGCGATTGACTTCCACAAACCCCGGCGCTGCAGTCACGCCGCATATACTGGCCAATTCTGCCCTGACCCGCGCCACCAAGGCCTGGTCATCTAATTGAAGAATGGCCTCTCGCCCGACTCCTCCGACGTAACAACGGGCCAGCAGTTGATCCGGCGGAGCGCGGTGTGGCCACTTGAGCGATGTCCATGTCGCCGCAATGAGGTCGCGCCCTTCTGCCCGCGGGACGATAAAACCGAAGCCCTCAGTTACGTTGGATACCGCCGCACGCGGATAGGCCATCGCGATCGTCGCCGTAGAGGCATAGGGAATCATCTCCAGCAACCCACCGGCAGTGGGTGTGAGCGGACGAACCAGCTCTGCCGATACATAGGCCGGGGTTGCCAGCACGAGACTGTCCACGGACAAGGCTGAGCCGTCACTGAGAATGACATCGTACATCCAACGACCAAGCTGATGGGATCGCACCCGCAGGGCGTCAACGGCACAGCTTCCCCTGAGCACGATGCCTTGGTCAGTTAATCGGTGGACGAGGGCTGCGACCAGATCTGACAACCCGTTCTTCAGGCTGACAAACATCGTCCGTTTCGGGCCTGAGTGCGTGGCGGATGGACCGGTCTTCCGGGACGTCATCATCCCGCGAATCACACTCCCGTACTGTTGTTCCAGCTCAACAAACCGTGGGAATGTCGCCTGCACGCTCATCTGTTCGGCGTCTCCCGCATAGAT
>JBKJZK010000202.1:0-2357 GCA_046715215.1 Nitrospiraceae bacterium | reverse complement strand
CTCTTCCCACAGCCGCTGGGACCGATAAACGCACAGAAGTCTCCCTTCGCCACTTCGACCGTGACCCGATCGAGCCCGGTGATACGGTCGCTACCCCGCTCATAAATTTTCGACACCTGATCGAATGTCACCATAGTAATCTGCTGCTTCTCCATCCATACCCTGACCAGTAGCATCGCCGCGCGAGACTGGCTGAGGTCGAGGTCAAGGTTGAGGTTGAGCGAAGACCTGACGCTCCCCATCTCAGCCTTGGCCTCAGGCTTAACCTTCTGATGACGCTGGCGGTTTTTTCCAACATCCTGCTGCCTTCGTATATCACAACCATTTACTGAGCAACAACCTTGACAGGCGCAGCACATTCCCATAGAAGAAGCACACACATACATTGATTGGAACGCTTCCCCTGCGATGTTACGTGAAGACACACAGGATCGACTCATCGGATGGTGCCGTCAGGCCCTCCGGTTTGTGTTGCCCGTGGAGTGCCTTACCTGTAATCGTTCACTCAGCACTGACCCGGTTCCCTTCTTCTGCACCGCGTGCTGGCAAACCATCCGCCCCCTCCAGCTGCCAGCTTGTGCCCGCTGCGATCAGCCTTTTGTCTCGCCAGCGACCACGACCTATACACCGAACCATCAATGCCAACGGTGTCAGGAACGGCCGCCGGCTTTTCAACGAGCCTGGACCCTCTTCCCCTACCTTCCCCCGCTGCGGGAAGCCATCTGCTCGTTCAAGTATCGGGGCAAACATACACTGGCACGGCCACTCGCTCGCCTTATGATCAGCGCCCTGCCAAGCGGGATCGATGTCGACGTAATTATCCCTGTGCCCTTACACCGGGCCCGCTTACGAGCACGTGAATTTAACCAATCGTTGCTGCTGGCCGATCAGCTCAGCCATTATCTGGCCCGCCCGGTTTCAGCCACACACCTCGTCAGGATCGCCGCCACCGAGCCCCAAACCACATTAACGCGACAGGCACGGTTACGAAATCTACGGAACGCATTTGAAATCCGCAGGCCACAGGACCTCGCAGAGAAACGCATCCTCCTCGTGGATGATGTCTTCACCACCGGTACGACGCTGAACGAATGCGCAAAGACCCTACAAAAATCCGGCACCGGGCCCGTCTTTGCCCTGACACTGGCCAGGACTGTTGATGCGGACCTGGTGCCGGATCGCCTTTTTGCCGAACAGGCTGCACAATCCCTGACGACCATAGCAGGATGCTGAAAAAGTCCGCCAGCTTCGTTCTCGCCGCGCTCAGAGGCTCAACGTACCGAAACGTACGCCTCGCCTCTTCGCTCGCTGCGGCCTTGCTGGTCGGCCTTTTTGAGCATCCAGCGGGGGGAGTTCTCTTCTTGTCCCACACGTGCGGACCAGTGAAGTTCTGACGTGCTAAAATAGTTTTCCCGCAGCCTGACAGGAATATAATCAATGCCGTTATACGAATATCGCTGCCACGACTGTAAGAAGCGCAGCACGGTCCTTGTATTGAGCCTGGCCAATCAGGCACCGGCAGCCTGCTCCCATTGCACAAGCGCTCGGGTTGAACGAATCCTGTCTCGCTTTGCCTCGCCGAAATCCGAAGAGGCTCGCCTTGAAGCCTTGGCGAATCCCAGCAATCTGGCCGGGCTCGATGAAAATGATCCACAGAGCATGGCTCGATTCATGAAAACAATGGGCGAGGAGATGGGTGAGGACCTCGATGACGATCTCTCAGAGGCGATGGAGTCAGACGAGGCTGGCTCCATAGAATCGGATAACACTGACAGGCAATGACGGGCAATGTCATGTATTTTCACTTGACAGAACGTTCCAGTTTCCCTACCCTGACAATAGTATCCGAAAGCCTCGTGAGGCATATGGATCCCTATCGAACCAGGTTCTTCAATGGCCAAAGAGCCCAAGAGCGAGCTGATGACGGCGGAGGAGACCTGCTGCTATCTCAAGATTACCCAGCGTACGCTCTATCGTTACCTACGGAGTCGCCAGATTCCCGCCTTCAAGCTTGGGAAAGAATGGCGCTTCGTACGCTCGGATCTGGAACAATGGATACGCGATCGCACCAGAGCCACGCTGGCGTCGTAAAGGACACGATACAGTGATGTTCGCCGGTGAATACCTCTGCAAAGTGGATGAGAAGGGGCGGTTTATCGTCCCCTCGCCGATCCGTGAGCAGGTCGAGTCGGAGGGACAGGCCGTCGTCTTCCTCAAAGGCCCCGAGGAATCGACGCTCATCTACTCCATGAAAGAGTGGGAAAAAGTCCTCGAACGGACGAAAGCCACGCTCGATGAAGACCAGAGTCGACTGTTCATGCACTTCGTCGTGTCAGAAGCCGGCACATCAGAGATCG
>JBKJZK010000201.1:0-5402 GCA_046715215.1 Nitrospiraceae bacterium | reverse complement strand
ATCTTGCATAGTGGAGCACTCCGGAAGCATACTTATTAAACGTATGTACAACGCGAAGGCTTACTCCGCTGCCAGTGCCACATCGTCGCTTGCTTCCACCACCATTACGCGGCGCGATCCCACTGACCACGACATACAGATCGAAATCCTCTTCAGCGGTATCTGCCACTCCGATCTCCATCAGGTCCGTAACGAGTGGAGCGGGGTCATGCCCACTGTCTACCCCTGCGTCCCGGGTCATGAGATCGTCGGCCGTGTCACCAAAGTCGGCTCCGCAGTCACGAAGTTCAAGCCCGGCAACCTCGCCGCGGTCGGCTGCATGGTCGACTCGGACCGGACCTGCTCCGAATGCCAAGCTGGCCTTGAGCAGTTCTGCCGGAACATAACCCTCACTTACAACTTCCCGGACAAGCACCTCGGAGGCGTCACCTATGGTGGCTACTCCGAAAGCATCGTCGTGGACGAACGCTTTGTCCTGCGCGTCCCTTCCAACCTCAATCTCGCCGGAGTCGCGCCTCTCCTCTGCGCCGGAATCACCACCTACTCGCCCATGCGCCATTGGGGCGTCACCAAGGGCAAGAAGGTTGGCGTGGTCGGTCTCGGTGGACTGGGCCACATGGGTGTGAAGTTTGCTCATGCGCTCGGAGCCCACGTTGTTGTCTTCACCACTTCACCCAACAAGAAGGAAGACGCGCTCCGCCTCGGGGCTGACGAAGTCGTCGTTTCCAGGAACCGCGAGGAAATGCAGAAGCACGCTGGCAGCTTTGACTTCATCCTCGACGCTGTCTCCGCAGATCACGACATTAACGCCTATATCGAACTCCTCCGCCGCGATGGCAACATCACCCTCGTCGGCGCGCCAGAGAAGCCGCTCGCCGTCGCTGCCTTTGGCCTTCTGTTCGCACGCCGTAGCCTCTCCGGCTCACCCATTGGCGGTATCCCTGAAACCCAGGAGATGCTCGATTTTTGCGAGACCCATAACATCACTGCCGATGTCGAAGTCATCCCCATCCAGAAAGTCAACGAAGCCTATGACAGACTGCTCAAGTCGGATGTGAAGTACCGCTTCTCCATCGATATGGCTTCTCTCAAATCTAAGTAAACCAACTGCCGCCGTTCTGCTCGTAAAATCCCTGTGGCTCAACTGTGGCAGAACTATCGTGCCCGATCTGGTTTGATCGGTTTATCCCCTGCCTCTGACTCCGCTGTAAGTGATTGAGTATGAAACGACGAAGTGAGATCAGGACTTATAGTCTCGATAGCCACAGGGTTTTCAAATCTCGCTCCCTCCGCCATTTCCCGATATGTGAAGCGAAGTGAGCTTCTGGGCCACCTCACAATGACCCTCATGAGCGCTCAGCTTTTTCAACTGCTCCATATTACTGTGGACTGTAGGGAGTTCAGAGGAGGATGCTCAAACAGGCCATCCAACGAGGCCGCAGGGGAGACAGAACCGGAGACGTAGCCTCATGGCTACGTTGAGGATTGTGTCGAGCCGAGAACAAAGTTGGGGGCTTGTTTCAGCATTCTCACTGGAGTTGGTATTTTGCTATGCGATACCGGAGTGTATTGCGGGTGATCTTGAGGAGCCGGCTTGCTTCGGAAATGTTGCCGCCTGTGCGCTGCAGCGCTTCCTTTAACAGTTTCTTTTCCATCTCCTGAGCCGAGAGGCCGAAGGCCAGGAGCGATGTCTTCTCGATCTCTCCGTTCGATCCCGTCGATTGGGTGTCTCGCAAAGAGACAGGGAGGTGGCCCGGCTGGATCATCTCGTCCTTGCAGGTAATGGTGAGCCCTTCGACCACGTTGTGCAGCTCCCGCACGTTGCCCGGCCAGTCGTGGGTCTGCAAGATAGTCAGCGCGGTTGGGGTGATGCCTTTGATGCGACAGCCATGATCTCGGCGGGCGACCTCCAAAAACGATGTCAGGATTGGTTCGATATCTTCGGGTCGTTCGCGGAGCGGCGGGATGCGCAGCTGGTAGACATTCAGCCGATAGTAGAGATCCAGGCGGAATCGCCCGGCTTTGATCTGAGCCGGCAAGTCTTCGTTCGTGGCCGCGATCACGCGAATGTTGACGTGGATGCTGTGTGTGTCGCCCAGCGGATCGACTTGGTGATTCTCCAGGACGCGCAAGAGCTTCGCCTGCGCGGAAGGACTCATCTCACCGATTTCGTCGAGAAAGAGTGTGCCGCCCTCCGCGAGTTGGAAGCGTCCCGGTTTGGTCTTCTTCGCATCGGTAAAGGCGCCGCGCTGATATCCGAACAATTCCGATTCGAGGAGATGCTCGGGAATGCCGGCACAATTGAGCGCCACGAAGGGGCCTTTGGACCGATGGCTAGAGGCATGGATCCCCTGGGCGAAGAGTTCTTTGCCTGTGCCGCTTTCACCGGTGATGAGGACGGTCGTCGCATCAGTTTGTGCGACTTCGGCTGCCAGATGTTTCAGCAGTTCCATCTGAGGCGACCGGCTGACGATCTGATCGAACGCGAAGGGACGCTCTGCCCGCGCTTGGGGTTCTGGACCTTCGAAGACGTGGGTCTTGTGGATGGCAGTCAGGAGATCCTTCGCGGTGACCGGTTGTGCGAGATAGTCGGTGGCGCCACGGTGTAACGCCTCGACTGCGGCTTTTGCTGATCCGTCTGTTCCGAGGATGATCACAGGGAGGTTCTGAGCGATGCGTCTGGCCTGGGACAGGACCACTTGGCTCGCAATCCGTCCTTGGCTCTCGTCACATACGACGAGTGCGAGGTCGGCTTGCTCTTTCAGAATGCGCAGACCCTCTTCGGTCGTTGCACCAGTAAGGATGGTGGCGCGGCGGTGGTCGAGGGCTTGTTCGAGCAACAGTCTGGCGTGGGGATCGGTCGAGATGAGCAGCAAGATTGGAGGATGCATGGATTCAGGCCTCCCTGCGAACCACCGGCAGGATGCTGAAAAAGCCCGCCAGCTTCGTTCTCGGTTCATCGAAATCCTCAACGTACCCCCGAGGGTACGCCTCCGGTTTCGACTCACCTGCGGCCTTGCTGGACAGCCTTTTTGAGCATCCTGCTAAGAACTAGGAACAGCCTACTCCTCTTCCGCCCAAGAAAAAAGGGGTACATATGGGGCGTTTATGAGGCTCGGCCCCTTGTCTGCCGCGTGTGGTTCTCCTGTGCAATCCCCACGTTGCGAAGGAGGCCGCTCCGTTTGGCTCGTTTGAGGGGGCTCTCCTTGAACGTGGTCGCAAAACTCTCCTCGCTGATCTGAGCCAGGGTCTGGAGGCTGGGAGCGAGGGTCAAGGGGGTGGGGGTAAAGGCTGGTTCACTCGTCGCGTCTACTCTTAAATTAAAGGGACAGACGTCCAGGCAGTCGTCGCAGCCGAAGATGCGATTGCCCATCTGAGCGGCGAGCTCGTCAGGGATGGCCTCTCGGCCGCTGCGCAGTTCGATGGTCAGGTAGGAGATACAGAGCCGGGCATCGACGAGATAGGGCTCGGTGATGGCGCCGGTCGGGCAAGCCTGAATACAGAGGGTACAGCTTCCGCACAGATCAGTGGCCGGTTCATCCTCTTTCAGATCTAGGGTCGTCAGAATCTCCCCGAGCAGGAGCCAGGAGCCGCATTCGGCCGATACGAGATTGGAATGTTTCCCGATCCAGCCGAGGCCGGCCTGCTGCGCCCAGGCCTTTTCCATGATCGGGCCGGTATCGACGTAGGCCCGGGTGGTCACGCCTGGCGCCAGGGCTGCGATCTTCGCTTCGAGTTGCGAGAGTCGCCGGCTTATCACTGCATGGTAATCCTTCCCCCAGGCGTAACGGGCAATGCGTCCCATTCCAGGCTGCTCATTCGCACGATTGTCCGTGTAGTAGTTCATCCCGACCGACACCATCGATTTGCAGCCGGGTAGTACTAATCGTGGATCGCTTCGTCGAGACGGGTCGCGAGTCATCCAGGCCATCATGCCGTGGTAGCCTCGCTGAAGCCATTGTGTGAGACGGCTGAGCAAGTAATGGGGCAACGGGGTAGCGGGGTAAGGGGGTAGGGACGGAGAGAGTCCCGCTGATGGCTGGTCGCTCCCGTCAACTCGGCTGATGCCGACGGCGTCGAAACCCAAGGCCCGGGCTTCGCGTTTGATTGCTTCAGCGAGCAACATGGCTAGCAGTCTGTGGAAAACTATGTGGGCAGGCTAGAACTTTACTGGTCGTCACGTCTGAGACAGCAGGAGAATACCACCCAGGATGCTCAAAAAGGCCAGACTTCCCACCCGCCCAACCCTGGCATAGTTCACCCTCCCACCCTGAGTCTGCCAGGACAGACTCTTCGCCCCGGGACGCGCCTTGTCCCAAGCAAGGCCGCAGATCTACGGCTGACCATCGTTTCACGTTTCACGTCTTACCTTTCACGGTTCTTGAGGCGAACCGAGAACGCCGCTGGCGGACTTTTTCAGCATGCTGCTAGTGCGATTGTTGGGAACAGTCGAAGCGGGCAATAAACTGGGCCGAACAATGGTCGGATTTGCAGCGGCCGCAGGAGCCGGTGATCTTGGTTTTCCAGTCTGAGGCGTTGTCGTCAAATCGGCAGAATGTTTTTCCGCCCTTGGAGATTGTCGTCCAGGGTTTGGCGGTTCCGGGGACATCGTCCACGAGGCAGCCTGTGGGGAAGGGGACGTGACAGCTCTGCGAGGCCACTCCCTTCGCCATACCGAAACTGCACGACTGTTCTGTCGTGGCGTGTGAATTGTCCATGGGTTGCGCGTGCGCCGTTTCTAAAGGGCTCCACAGGCCGATGACCATGAGTAACAGGAAGGGCCAGCGTGTCATCAGGCCGCATCGTAGCACAGAGATGGCTCGCAGGATGCTGAAAAAGTCCGCCAGCTTCGTTCTCAGCTCGCAAGAATCCTCAACGTACCCCTGAGGGTACGCTTCCGGTCCTTGCTCCGCCTGCGGCCTTGCTGGACGGCCTTTTTGAGCATCCTGCGAATCGTTCATGCGTCGTTGCCATTCGCAAAATCACAGTGGATTTTGAGCGAAAATTGAATTTTCAGGCAGCCCTGTTAGAGGCGTAAATTAAGGCTCGGCCTATCAGCAGGATGTTTTCTAGAACCGTGAAACATAAGGCGTGAAAGGTGAAACGTGGACTTGCGAATGTCTTTCCTCCGAAACCTTTCACGTTTCGCGTCTCACGGATCGCTGTTTGTCCTCGCCTGGTTCTCACCGGGTCTATATAATCACGCCATGTTGTGGCGCGCGATGATCGTCATAGGCTGTCTACTACTCGGCTGGTCCGGGTGGAGCCGTGCAGCTGAGCCGGTTGTGCTGGATGTTCGTACAGAATCCACCGGCGGCGTGCGGGCGACAGCCACGATTCTCTTTCCGGTGGAACCGGCGATTATTCAGCGATTACTGACCGATTATGCCCATTGGCCTGAG
>JBKJZK010000200.1:0-11557 GCA_046715215.1 Nitrospiraceae bacterium | reverse complement strand
CTCAAGTACAGATCCAGGATGGATTGGTGAAGTATCAGGCGGTCTACCGGGGAGAGATCGAATCCGCCGCTGCTCGCGCCTGCCGGCTCGACCCTCTCTTTCCCGTGCTTGAGGGGACAGGACGGCTCATGTTGCGCGAGCAGGACCAGGGACTTCTCGTCACGATGGGCGATTCAAGGACCTCCATTAGTTTGAAACCGGAGAGCGACAGTAAATGCAACATGTTCAACATTGCGGTGAAAGATCAGTTGGCCGAGCTGTTCCAACAGGAGGCGATCAATCAGCAAATCAGCCAATCCGTCGAGAGAGCTGGTTACTCCATTCCAATTCAGCTCGTCTGGGATCGGTTACAGGGACCCATGGCCGTCGGACAGGCCAACAGCCAGCTCTGTCTGTACGGCAAAGCGCAGGACTTTATCGTCGGCTCGCTCAAGGGGCCGGCACAACAGACGACGATCACAGGAGTCGCCCGGCAAACGCCGGTCGCCCTATACCAGACACCGTGCCAAAAGCCGTCGGCCACATCGCCGATGAAGGTGCACATGGACAACACGGCGGCTGCGGCGCAGGAAGGACAGCCGTATAAGATCCTCCTCAGTGTGCCAGTCCCCTATGCCGTGCTCAATCAACAACTACAAGACAAACTGTTCCATCAGGAGGCGAAGCTGCCCACGACGTTCGGCAACAAGCTGACGATTGAACGAGTTGTCGCTTCCGACGTCAACGGCCGGTCGCTCCTCTCCGTGGACACCAGCGGAGACGTGAACGGCACTCTCTACTATTGGGGCACGCCGCGGCTGGAGCATGAGGGCAACGTGATCACGATCCCGGATCTGCAGATGGCCAATGAAACAAAGACGGCGCTGGATGAAGTGAAGGCCGGGTACTGGCAAATGGTGGATAGCGAACTACAGCCGCGCTTGCGGCAAGCCGCCACGATCGATTTGACGCAGCGGATCGGAAACATGAAGAGCGCACTGAGCGGCCAGCATAAGTCCGGAGGGTTGGCCATGGATCTGTTGATGGGACGCCAGGAAGCCGTCCAGGTCTCTTCGATCAAAGACGCCCTCGTGGCCGATATCTTGTTGGAAGGAACCGCCAGCGCCACCGGCCGACTGCCCCTCAAGCAGCAGGCCCAGAGCGAAGCGACCGAGAGGACGTCACTCAAGAGAGCACCGGCCGACAACGCGCCGCCGAAGGCCGCGCGTCTACCGCAGGACAGTGTGTCGGAAGATTTCTCAGAACGCCGCTAGCAGGCTGTGGCAGGCCGAGGTTAAGGTCAAGGTTGAGCGAAGTCCGGCCTTTTTGCTCTCAGCCTCAACCTGCGCCTTAGCCTTCCAGAAAGCCGGCGGGCTTTTTCAGCATCCCTGCTAAAAGTGCACCGGGGGTCGGCAGACTCACTGCTGACCCCCATTATTTCTATGCCGCTCGATGACTATCCCGCTCAGAGTACTGCTTCCTCGATCGACTGCTTGAGCGCCGCGACGAATGCCGCCGAATCAGCCAGATCGCGGTCGGTCGGTTGAAATTCACTAACCAGCACACCGGGCTTGACTGCAATAATCAACCGATAGCCCTGTTTCACAACGGCGTCCTCTCGTGATGTGATTCCGACACACCGCGAGCCTAAATCATCGGCAAGCAGACTGCGATGCCGGTGGATGAAGGAAGGATGGACACCGGCGCGCCTCTTGACGAAGTAATCACAGTGCGGCATCCTTCAGAGTGCTTCGAGAAAGGATCGAGAAGGAGGCACCATGGCCATGGCGTCAGTTTTGCTCCCGCTTGGAACGCCCGCTCCCCCGTTTTCCTTGCGCGATGTCGTGAGCGGTCGGATATATTCGCTCGCCTCGTTCACCGGAAAGACCGCCTTGCTGGTCATGTTCATCTGCCGTCATTGTCCCTATGTGGAGCATGTTGCGCAGGAGATCGCGAGGATCGGGCTGGACTACACAGACACAGCGCTTGGCATCATCGGCATCAGCAGCAACGATCCGGTGCAGTATCCGGAAGATGCGCCGCCTCGGTTGAAGGAGATGGCCGAGCGCCTGGGCTTCACCTTTCCCTTCTGTTTTGACGACACCCAGGACGTGGCGAGGGCCTATCGGGCGGCCTGCACCCCGGATTTCTCTCTCTTCGACCGGGAACGCAGCCTGGTCTATCGCGGGCAGCTCGACGACAGTCGCCCAGGCAGCAACAAGCCGGTCACGGGCCGTGATCTGCGCGCCGCGATCGATTCGGTGCTGGCCGGGAAGCCCGTCGACAGGAATCAGAAGGCGAGTATCGGCTGCAGCATCAAATGGAAGCGATGAGAGGAATGACACTCATGCCGATCCCTTGCTCTCGGAACAGAGTGGAATGGCGGACTGTTGATCTCCTGTGCTCGCGCAACGCGCGGCCTAACTACAGAAGAAGGTTAAGGTTGAGCGACAGGCACGCCTAGCACGATAGGCACGATCCGAAGTTCGACGTTCGGGATCCGAAGTTCCGAAAACCTCGCACTTCTGAGCTTGAACCCTCGCCCGTCCCGCCAGTCTCGCGTGTCTCAACTGGCTATCATTTGGTAGAGGTGCTGTTCCCACAGCTTCTGTGGGTAACTCTGTGGATGAGAGACTTGTCTCGTGGAAAATGGCCCACGTCCAGAGATCTGTAGCAGTTTGCCTAAATAGTGGGCATTGTGGCCTGTCCGGTGGAGCCCCTATATTTTGTGGCTTGACGGATTTATGTTTTTCTTTTTCCACCATCGATGGTTGCCTGGCGCTTTTAGACTGATTTCCTACTAGAATCGGACGCTCTAATGAGAAGTCTGCGAAAAAGCCCGCCATTTACACAGGCCGGTGAATGCGCATCGAAACGAGCGCTTAGCCCGAATTATTCATGAAGGTTCGTGAGAAAACACGTTTGCGAGGTCGAACGCCCTTCAGCTGATCTTGGCACGAAGCGTGACCGCCAGATCGGATTTTAATTCCCGTATTTGCATTTGCAGTAGAAGTCTTCCATGAATAATACAGGTTAGGGGCGTGACTGGCGAGAATCGCACAACGGGTGATAAGGGGAATCGTGTGTGGCTGTCAGGCGGTGTCGCTGGATGCGTTAGCCGGCGAGGAAGCGCTCAAGGAAGGTGGTGGAGACGTGGCCCTTTTGGAAGTCGGGGTCATTGAGGATACGTTTGTGCAGCGGGATGGTCGTCTTGATGCCTTCGATCACGTATTCGTCGAGGGCTCGGCGCATGCGGGCGATGGATTCCTGCCGGTCCCGTCCATGCGTGATGACTTTGGCGATCATCGAATCGTAGAACGGGACGACCATGATGTTCGGTTCCATCGCCGAATCGACGCGCACGCCAAATCCGCCTGGCGCGCTGTACCTCGTGATCATTCCGGGACAGGGCGTAAACCTTTCCGGGTCTTCGGCGTTGATGCGACATTCGAGACTGTGCCCGCTAAGCTTGATGTCTTGTTGCTTGAACGAGAGGGATTGGCCGTCGGCGAGTCTGATCTGCTCCTTGATAAGATCGATGCCGGTCACCATTTCGGTGATCGCATGCTCCACCTGGATGCGAGTGTTCACTTCCATGAAGAAGAAGTTGTGGTCCTTGTCGAGCAGGAACTCGACAGTGCCGACATTTCGGTAGTGCACGGCTTTGACAGCTTCGACGGCGACATGGCAGATTTCCCGACGGAGTTTCTCGTCGATGGCGGGGGACGGAGTTTCTTCGAGAAGCTTCTGATGCCGGCGTTGGATCGAGCAGTCGCGCTCCCCGAAATGCACGACATGCCCACGATGGTCGGCAGCAATCTGCACTTCGATATGGCGGGGCTCAAGGAAATATCGTTCGAGGTAGACGGCATCGTTGCCGAACGTGGTCTTCGCTTCGGCCTGCGCGGCTTGAAATGCGCGAGCGAGGTCCTCGGCTTTATTGACGACGCGCATGCCGCGTCCTCCCCCGCCGGCTGAGGCTTTGATGATGACGGGATAACCGATCTTGGTGGCGGCTTTGAGGGCTCCCTGTTCGCTCTTCAACTCACCGGGACTGCCCGGCGTGACGGGTAAGCCTCTCTGGGCAACGATTTCTCGCGCTTTGGCTTTGTCGCCTAGGAGAGCGATGTGTTCGGACGTGGGGCCGATGAATTTGACGCCGATGGACTCGCAGACTTCGGCAAAGTGGGCGTTTTCGGAGAGGAACCCATAGCCGGGATGGATGGCATCGGCCCCGGTGATCTCGGCCGCGCTCAGGACGTTGGGAATATTTCGGTAGCTGAGAGCGGCGTCGGGAGGCCCGACGCAGATCTTCTCGTCGGCTGCGCGCACATGGAGGCTCGCCGCGTCGGCCTCAGAAAAGATCGCCACGGTTTTAATGCCAAGTTCCTTACAGGCCCGAATCACCCGAAGCGCGATCTCACCGCGATTGGCTATCAATACTTTCTTGAACACGCGAGTACTCCGATGTGAGTCGAGGGAAGAGGATTAACACGATGCTGAAAAAGTCAGCCAGCTTCGTACTCGCATCGCTCAGAGGCTCAACGTACCGAAGTGTACGCCTCGCCTCTTCGCTCGCTGCGGCCTTGCTTGGGACAAGGCGCGTCTCGACGCGCCAGGGTTGGGCGGGTGAGAAGTCCGGCCTTTTTGAGCATCCTGCACGATGTTCACCTGTTGTCCCAGGCATGCCGGCCACTGAATTTCCACCGTGCCACAATAGTTTTTCCGTAACCTGCTAGGGCGCGGCTGTCGGATCGACGAGAAAGAGCGCCTGGCCATACTCCACCGGCTTGGTACTTTCGGCCAGAACTTTCGTGACCCGCCCATTTACCTCCGACTCGATTTCGTTCATCAACTTCATCGCTTCGACGATGCAGAGGACCTGTCCCTTTTTCACGTAATCGCCCTCTTCAACATAGGGGTCGGCATCCGGCGAGGGGGACCGATAGAATGTTCCGACGATCGGAGATGCGATGGTGATCATACCTGTCGTGTCTTCAGTCTGTGTGCCGGTCGCGGCGGGCGGTTGAGAGCCTGCGGTCGAGCCGGACGTCCCCTGCGCGGCGACGGTGGTTGTGATCGTTTTGACCCCGATTTCGTATCGGACGCGGATTCTGAAGCCTTGGCGCTCTAATTCCAGCTCGGTCAGATTGTTCTTCTTGAGTAGATCAATCAATTCTTGGATGTGCTTAATCTGTTGTCCGGACTGCGAGCGTGTGCCCTGCCCACTCTGGGTCGCGCCAAGGGTCTGAGGCGGAATGATCGGTGCCCCACGTTTCTTCGGCTTGCTCGATTTCTGTTTGCTCACCGAACACGCTCCACGTACTCCCGGGTACGGGTATCGAGCTTGATCACGGTCCCGGTTTCCAAATAGAGCGGGACCTTGATAGTGGCGCCGGTTTCAAGGGTTGCGAGCTTGGTGCCGCCCGTAGCGGTATCGCCACGGAACCCCGGTTCGGTATCAGTGACCCTGAGCTCGATAAAGTTGGGCAGCTCGACGTCGATCGGGCGATGTTCATATACGAGGATCTTCACCGTCATGTTTTCCTTCAAGAGGTCCGCATTTTCTCCGAGCTTGCCCTTCTCGAACGTCAGTTGATCGAAGGTCTCCGTGTCCATGAAGGTATAGGCGTCGTCGGTCGCGTAGAGGAATTGCATGGTCCGTTCTTCGAGATTCGGCTCTTCGAACCGCTCTCCGGATCGGAAGGTACGATCCAGGACATTGCCTGAAAGATAGCTCTTGAGCTTGGTGCGCACGAAGGCTCCGCCCTTGCCCGGTTTTACATGTTGAAACTCAATGATATAAAAGGGCTGGTTATCTACCATGAGCCGTACGCCACCGCGAAAATCGGTCGTGGAAATCACTCGATACTCCCTTCAGACTCTAAGCGGCCGCTCGCCGGCTCCGCAATTATCTCGTTCCTCTTGCCGTCCGCCGCGATGTCGCTGGTGCGGCTGTCTTCTTCTGGCGTCGGGATACGGTCAGATGGTTGTGCAGCCCACGGAGTGCGAGGAGATAGCCGGTCGGACCCAAGCCGGAAATTTGCCCGATAGCTACTCCAGCGACATAGGACCGATGACGAAATTCTTCCCGCTGATGAATATTGGACAGATGCACCTCAACCGTCGGCAGGCCGACAGACGCAATGGCGTCCCGGATTGCGACGCTGGTGTGGGTATAGGCGGCAGGGTTAATGATGATCCCATCGTACCCCGTTCGAGCCTCTTGAATCCAGGTGACCAGTTCACCCTCGCTATTTGACTGGCGCAGGTCCACCTTTACTGCCAATTCCTTCGCCAACTTCGTGATGGTTGAGTCCAGGGCATCGAGAGACAGGGTGCCGTAAATCGACTGCTCCCTGGTCCCGAGGAGGTTCAGATTTGGGCCGTGCAAGACGCGTATTCGTAGCATGTCTTTGTGTTCACACACTGGATACGCGAGGACGATTCCTCGTGACAAGGTCCAGCATGGCGGCATTGTAGCAGTCCGCCTCAGACCGGTCAAACGTATGAATAATATTAAGAAAGTATGGAGTGCGAGTCGTTCGTTGTGTCACGATCGTGACGACGTGATTCGATGGTGCGAAGCCAGGCTTCCAGCTGTGCCACGACTTCAGTATGAGGCGATGGAGGAGGCATCAGCACAGGATCGGCGGCTTGGGAATCCGGCTCCGCGACCGTGAGCTGCTCCCCTCTCTGATCCTGTGTAGGACGGGCGGTCTCCATACATTCCGTCGTCACATGAAGCGGGTCGGTATAAGTAAACTCTGGTTCGGCCGCCGTTGAGACTGGCATGTCTTCTGGTGGCGTCCTCGCCTCCGGGCCGGAGATCATGGATTTGACAGGAGCAGGCGGTGCGGTCCCCTTCTGCGCGGAGAGGTTACGCGTGGCTGGAACCGCCGGCTTTGGCCATTCCGATTCCTTCTTTTGTTTTAGCGGTCCTCCTAGAGCAGATTGGACTGAGAGCACTTCTTCGTCCTGCGGGTTGACCGCCAGGATGACGGCGCAGGATTGCAGTGCAGACTCGTTCAGCCCCTG
This sequence comes from Nitrospiraceae bacterium, assembly GCA_046715215.1. Lineage (GTDB taxonomy): Bacteria > Nitrospirota > Nitrospiria > Nitrospirales > Nitrospiraceae > Palsa-1315. The sequence goes on along the minus strand of JBKJZK010000200.1, from coordinate 4,540 downwards.
GCTCGCATAGATTTTGATCAAGGTCCGATGCGCGCGCAGGTTTTCCGGGCTCAACTTGACGGATTCTTCTAGAATCACCTTGGCCTTCGTGGCCTGCCCCATCTGGTCGTAGGCACGTCCTAGGGTAACCATGGCGGTAATGAAGCCGGGATACAACTTCAGTCCGTCTTCAAGGACGCCTGCGGCTTCCTGCCACATGCCGACTTTTCCGTATTCTTCGGCCAGTGGCATGAAAACTTTGGAATGTGGATCTTTGGCTAACTGGGTGGCCATTCGATCGATTTCCAGGGCGCTCTCGGCGGCGTTCTGATTCTGAGCCATGGGCTGCTAGCGTCCTCCCGCCACTGGCTTGGGGGCCTGGCTGGATTGTCTGGTCCGGAGCAGTTCTTGTGCCCGGTTCAGGATTGCGTCGGCAAGTGCTCGTTTTGGCATCAGCGGCAGTTCTGTCATGACCCCCTGCCGATCGATCAATGTGGCTGCGTTCTGATCGCTGCCGAATCCCCCTCCCAATGTCGTGACATCGTTTGCGACGATGAGGTCGAGCCCTTTCGTCGTCAGCTTGTCTTTCGCGTGGGCGATCAGATCACTGGTTTCAGCGGCGAAGCCCACCATGAGTTGTGTGGTCCGTTGGGCAGATAAGGAGGCCAGGATGTCAGTGGTCCGTTCCAAATCAAGCGTCTGGTCGGTTCGCCGTTGTTTTTGTATTTTTTGCGAGGCAGGATGCTTGGGACGAAAGTCCGCCACAGCGGCGGCCATGATCACAGCCGTGGACCAGGCAAGGCGCGCGGACAGGGCCTTCGTCATTTCCTCAGCCGTGGCTACTGCGACAACCTCAACGCCTCTTGGACTTGGTAAGGCCGTCGGACCAGTGACGAGGACCACCTGGGCTCCCCTCGCCTGAGCGGCTTCGGCGATGGCATAGCCCATCTTGCCGGAGGAGCGGTTAGAAATGAAGCGCACCGGATCGATCGGCTCTTGCGTCGGGCCTGCCGAAACCAGAATACGGTGCCCTTGCCAATCGCGTCGTGGAGCCAGCGCCGCCTGAATAGCCTCCAGAATTGTGCCTTCCTCTGCCAAGCGGCCTTGGCCGATCCGTCCGGAAGCGAGCGGGCCTTCAGTGGGATTCACCACGATGGTTCCTCTCGCACGCAACGTCGCTACGTGTTCGGTGACGGATGGATGGGTCCACATCCCTCCGTCCATGGCGGGGGCCACAATCAGCGGGCACTGTGCCGTAAGGAGCATGGTCGAGAGTAAATCGTCGCCCAACCCCAGCGCGGACTTTGCAAGACAATTGGCCGTGGCCGGCGCTATGACGATGGCATCTGCCTGTTCGGGCAATGACAAGTGTTCCATCTCCTGATGCGCCTCGAACACATCTGTCGAGACGGGATGGCCGGAAAGCACTTCAAACGTCAGCGGGGTGACGAATTTCGTGGCCGATTGCGTCATCACGACGTGCACCCTCGCTCCTTCACGGAGCAAGGTCCTGAGCAACGCGACAGCCTTATAGGCCGCGATGCTGCCGGTCACGCCGAGCACGATCTGCTTCCCGATCAACGACAGCCCTATGGAGCCGGAGACTTTCACCAATTACTCCTCGCTCTCACCCACCACCGGCTTCGGGGTATCGTCGACATAGACGCTCAGCTCTTTCTTGATCTCCTTCGCGTCGTCGCCGGTCATCAAGGCAATGCGCTCCATTTCGCCTTCCTTGCCCCGCTTCGCTTCCTTCATTGCATCCCGCGCCTCTTGACCGACGAGGTATTTGATTTGTGCCCCGAGGACTTCATCGAGGGCGATGGTCGTCTCTTTGGTGAAGCGTGAGGCGGCATGACGTGATCCCTGCAAAATGTGCTTCGCCCGCTGGGCTGCGATGATCGACAGCCGGTGGCGTGAGTCAAATTCGTCTGTGGTGTATTGGGGCAAGAGTCTCAACATGTCGATCATGGATGCGGTACTCCTTTGGGTTAGGGAAGATCTTTGCGATCTCCGGTTTTCTGTTCTTCGTCAAGTATGAAATTATTCTCGAGCCACGTCATGTTCAATCGTTTCGTCTTCAAGCGTTCTGACCAGAAAATGCTTTCGAGATCGCGAAGGGACCGGTCGAGGTCTTCGTTTCGGACGATATAGGCGTATTCCCGGTAGCTCCACACCTCTTCTTTCACTTTGTGCAGTCGCCGTTGAATCTCTTCCGGTGTATCGGAGGCCCTGGTTTGGAGCCGGGCCCGGAGCACGGTCATCGAGGGAGGAAGGATAAAGATCGACACCGAATCCTCGAATCGTTTCTTGACCTGCATGGCCCCTTGCACGTCGATCTCCAGTAACACATCGATCCCCTGGTCGATCTTTTCGGTCATCGATTTCCACGGCGTCCCGTAGAGATGTCCATACACGTAGGCCCACTCGACGAAATCATTTCGAGCGATCATCTCTTGGAATGTCTTCTCTTCGATGTAGTAATAATCGCGCCCATGCTCTTCGCCTGACCGCGGCTTCCTCGTGGTGTAGGAAATTGAATGCCACAGTCCGGGAAGGTTCGTCGTGAGTTGCTTGCAGAGCGTGGTTTTCCCCGTCCCGGAGGGCGCGGAGATAATGAACAGAATTCCCCGCCGATCCGTCGAGGACCGCAGGTGGCTGGATGCCGGCGCCGTAGAGCTTGTTGTGGTGAATGAGTTCATTCGACGTTTTGGACCTGTTCGCGTATCCGTTCCAGCTCGGCCTTCATCTGAACCACATGACCAGCGATTTCCGCGTCGTTGGCTTTCGAGCCGATCGTGTTGACTTCCCGCCCGATTTCCTGGAGCAGGAAGTCGAGTGTTTTACCCACGGATTCTGTATGGTTGAGTGTCTGCTCAAACTGTATCATATGCGAATCCAATCTGACTATTTCTTCCGTAATGTCGCCACGATCCGCGTATACCGCCAATTCCTGATAGAGCCGGGGGAGATCAGGGATTTCCAATCCAAGCAACTTCGCCACACGGATCTTCATTCTGTCGAAAGCCTCCTGGGCCAGCAAAGGGGTCCGTGCGGCGACGAGCGTTTGGCGCCCACGAATCGTCTGAATCCGCGCGCGCATATCCTCTGCCAGGGCCTTCCCTTCGCGTGTTCGCATGCCCTCAAGATCAGTCAGTGCCTGGGTCGTCAATTGCCGAACGATCTTCGCCAGTTTCGGGTCTTCCGTCGGTTGATCCGATACTGACACCACGTCACGGAGCCCAGCCATGAGCGCCAGATCGATGGAGCCGCTCAGCTTCAGGGATTTCTTAAGGGTACGGAGAGCCTGATGGTACTGCTTCGCGAGGGGTTGGTCAAGATTGACGCTTCCGGCGCGGCCTTTGCCCGCCTGGACCGTCACTGTGGTGTCGATACGACCACGGGTACAGCATTGCTGGATGGCTTTCTTGAAGGAGTCTTCCAGGTGGCTCAACGGCCGGGGTAGACGGCAGGAGATTTCGAGAAAGCGATGGTTGACGGAACGCATTTCCACCGTCACGGACCCATCCTGCCAGGGAGCCTGTCGTCGGCCGAAACCGGTCATGCTACGAATCATTGGGGACCTTTCTCTTTCCATGGGCAGTGCCGGTAGACCTGACAGGCGCCGCACTGGGGTGTTCTAGCGAGGCAAACATAGCGGCCATGCAATAACAGGCGTTGCGAGACAGCCGTCCACTGGGATTTCGGCACGAGCTGCTGCAGGTCTTGTTCGACCAGCTCTGGATTGTCGGATCTGGTCAGACCGAGTCTCTTCGCCACGCGTTTCACGTGGGTATCGACGACGATACCGGGCTGGCCGAAGGCATTCCCGAGAATGACATTCGCTGTCTTTCTGCCGACGCCAGGCAAGGCGATCAATTCCTCCATCGTGTGCGGGACCTGTTCGCCGAAGCGCTCGGTTACGGCTTTGCCGCAGGCGACAAGATGCTTCGCTTTGTTCTTGAAGAAACCGGTGGAACGAATGAGCTGTTCGAGTTCAGGAAGATGAGCCGCAGCCAGTTCTGCCGGTTGCTGATACCGCCGAAAGAGCGATGGAGTGACCTGGTTGACTCGCTGGTCGGTACATTGGGCGGAGAGGATCGTGGCTACAAGCAACTCCCAAGGGGAACGATGGTCGAGTTCCATCTTTGGGCTTGGCATGCTGCGCTGGAGCGTCTTCGCAATCTCTCGAAGACGCTTCCGACAATCCGATGATAGCAGAGATTTCGTTGTCATGCCTGGTACCAGAGAGGGCCGATTGTGCAGTGGGTTAACCCGCATCATTCATGACAGTTCGTCGCGAAATCGCTGAGCCGCGTCGCGAGACCGGCGCGCGGAGTCCTGAGAACCCGATGCGTACTCGTGCAGTACGATGAGGGTCCGAGGGGCGAGCCCGCCGGCCGAAGGCTCGTCGCAGCAGCGGATCGGTGATTGTAGCAGAAGTGTTCATGAATAATGCGGGTTAAGGACGAGATGCAAGCGTGAGTGCCGAGGCCGGCGATTTCTGGGAAGAGCCGTCCACGGGGACGAGCGCAGCCAACCGTTCTTCGAGGTGCTGGAT
>JBKJZK010000199.1:0-1653 GCA_046715215.1 Nitrospiraceae bacterium | reverse complement strand
GAGCGGTGTCGACCCCTATCTGGTGGCGGCGATCATTCGAGAGGAGAGTCAGTACGATTGGCAGGCTGTGTCGCGGGTCGGTGCGATTGGCCTGATGCAGGTGATGCCGGGAACCGCAAATAATGTGGCGCAGCGACTCGGGCTTCCCGCGGTCGGACGGGATGACCTCTTCGATCAAGAGACCAATATTCGGATCGGCGTCCACTACGTCGAACAGTTACTCGAGCAATTTTCCGGGAATATCGCGCTCACCATTGCCTCATACAATGCAGGGCCAATCGCTGTTGGAAGCTGGATTGCGCTGCACCGTGGGCGGAGTCAGGATGAGTTCGTCGAATTGATCCCGTATCAGGAGACGCGGCAGTATGTGAAGCGCGTACTGCGAAGCTACCGAGAATACATACGGCTAGACAAGGCCTCCTGATAGCCATTTCTTGACAAGGTCTAGACAAGTTTCTATAGTGCGCCACAACATGTAGGGGCTTGATAAAGGAAGAGAGTGAGGGAATGGCACTCGATCGATTGGACGCGCTCGAAAGTCGTATCAGAGATCTGGTCAAGTTGGTTCAAGAGCTGAAGAAAAAAAATGCAGCAGCTGAAGAAGAAGTAAAGGTCGTTCGACAACGACTTGCGGAGAAGGATGATTCGAATCGACGGTGGGAGCAAGAGCGTGTCGATATCAAGTCGCGTATAGAAAAGGTCCTCGGCGACATCGAGTTGTTGGAGTGCCTTGAAGAACGTAAGGAGGTGGCCCTTGACTAAGACCATTGACGTGGAAATCTACGGCCAACGATACGCGATTCGTGGCGAGGCGGACGAGGACGATGTCCGGCGCCTCGCGAGCTTTGTAGATGGCCAGATGCGCCATCTTGCGGAAGGGATGAATACAACGACTCCTTCCAAACTCGCCGTGCTGACTGCCCTCAATTTGGCCCATCAGTTGTTTGAACTCGAACGGAAGCGTGCCCAAGGTGAGGCGGATGTCGAGCGGCGGATGAAGTCTCTCATGGAATCGATTGAGGAGCAGGTACCAACCTCGCTCTTTCGGTAGATTCAGCTTGCAAAGGGCGGCCCCCTTTGTTATCGTAGTCCATGCGTGTCGGGGCGTAGTGGATTCTACTGTAAGGGATACGAATAGGTCATGCTCGAACCGATTCAGTGATCCGGGGATACGATGCGGTCACCGCGGAAAAGATGTGGGTTCTTGATGCTGGAGAAATTGCGGCAGTTAGAATGTGCACAAGGGTTCGTCCATCTCATGTATAACCTCTTGGAGATGTTGGGCAAGGTCATGGAGTTCATGCTGCCGTCAGGGAGTGCGGTCTGCGGAAACGGCCACCGGCTGCTTCCGATTCGCGCGCTGAATCCTCTCATGCGGATGGGAGTGTCCCGACCCAGGTGGACTTCGTCGGATCTGTCCCGCACAGGACGTACTCGTCATCTCAATCCAGCAAGCCATCTTTCCCCGTGGAGTCCGTTCTCGGAGTAAGTCCGTAGCCGCGGTTCTAGCCGTCCTTTTCTATCCCCTATCTTCCTACTGCGCTCCCTTCTCATTCAGGACCGTCGACAAACCTTGTATCAAGCCGCGGCTGAGAAGCAGGATTCTTCTCGTCTCGCGACTGTAAGGGGGTGAGTCCAATTTCGACCTCAATT
>JBKJZK010000198.1:0-2900 GCA_046715215.1 Nitrospiraceae bacterium | reverse complement strand
CCATTGCCCGAGACGCCGGCAACCCCCACGATTTCACCCGCATGGATGGTGACCTGTAGCCCCCGGATTGCTTCCACCCCGGCATCGTCATGGACTCGAAGATCATGGATTGCGAGTTTGGGCGTCTTAGTGGGAGAGGTGTGGCGTTCCTTCGGTCTGGCTGTGACTTCAGACCCCACCATCATTTCGGCCATCTGGGACACCGTCAGATTCGACACCAGTCCAGACCCCACGAATTGGCCTTTGCGCCACACCGTGACCTCATCCGCGAATGTCACCACTTCTCTCAGCTTGTGGGTAATAATCAGGACGCTGATCTGTTGTGCTCGTGTCATTGCACGGAGATGGCCTAAGACTTCATCCGCTTCTTGCGGTGTCAAGACGGAAGTAGGCTCATCCAGAATGAGAATACGGTTGTGTAAAAATAGTTGCTTGAGAATTTCAACTTTTTGTTTTTCGCCCGCAGCGAGCGAACTGACACGAGCTGCAAGAGAAATCTTGAACGGCATCTTCTCCATGAACTGCGTCAGCTGGCGCTCTTCTTCCAGCCAATTGATGATGGGGGGCAACGTTGCTTTGGAGATCACCAGGTTTTCGAGAACCGTCATGTTGGGAATGAGGGTAAACTGCTGATAGACCATCCCGATTCCCAATACTTGCGCGTCACGGGGACTACGAACCGTGACCTGTTGCTGATCCAACAGGATTTTCCCTTCATCGGGGTGGTAATAGCCCATGATGCATTTCACTAACGTGCTCTTGCCGGCGCCGTTCTCACCAAGCAGCGCATGAAACTGACCGGGCCGCAGCCGAAAATTGACGTCCTTCAAGGCCACCAGCGGTCCGAAGCGCTTGGTCATACCAAGGACTTCCAGGTCTGGAGGAACAGGGTTCGTCATGAAAGTGCCTCTACAAAGGCATCGGATGTCGCCACGGTGCCAAACACTCCGCCCTGCATTTTGACCATCTTGATGGCCGCCTGGTGGTTTTCATAATCAGTCGCGCCGCAACAATCCTCCAGCAGGAGACATTCAAAACCCCGGTCATTGGCTTCGCGCATGGTGGTGTGGACACAGACATCGGTGGTAATCCCTGCCAGAGCGATATTGGCGATGCCGCGAAGCCGCAACAGCATCTCGAGATCGGTCGCCCAAAACGAGCCTTTGCCGGGTTTATCAATAATGCATTCACCGGGCTTCGGAGCGAGCTCGGGGATGATGTCCCACCCGGGTTCCCCTCGCACTAGGATTTTCCCGCAGGGTCCAGGATCTCCAATGCCTGCGCCGATCCTTCGGCTGCGCCACCGCTTATTCTCCGGCAAATCGGCCAAGTCCGGCCGATGTCCTTCCCTGGTATGAAAGACATGCATCCCAATGTTCCGTGCCTTCGTGAGCACCTTGAGTATGGGGGCGATCGGGGCACGGGTGAGGGAGATGTCATAGCCCATCTTGTCCACATACCCCCCTTTCCCGCAAAAATCGGTCTGCATGTCGATGATGAGAAACACCGTATTCTCAGGCCGGAGGTCTCCGTTATACGGGTAGGGGTAGGGATCAGCAGTCACATATTTGCTCATGATTTACACCTCCACGCAGAACCATTCGAAGCTAACACTTCGGGGTTACCGAGTGACGGTCAGTTCATGGGGGGCCCCCGCGAGATTGCGTCGTGGAGAACACGTCGCAATCATCACCGCCAACGTCATAATGTAGGGGATCGCGTTGAAGATATAGTACCCATAGGTAATCCCCACGGATTGCAAGGCCGGCCCCAACGCAGCCGCTCCTCCCCACAAGAGCGAGACCCATAGACAGGCAAGCGGCTGCCAACGGGCAAAGATCACCAGTGCCACCGCCATTAATCCCTGGCCGCTCGACAGGCCTTCGCTCCAATTGAAGGGATAGTAGAGCGAGAGATACGACCCTCCGATTCCCGCAAGAAATCCTCCCTGAGCGGTACTCAGGAGCCGTATTCGATTGACCGGCAATCCAAGGGCGCGCGCCGCATCCGCACTCTCGCCAACCACACGCACCTTCAACCCCCACGATGTATTTTTCAGTATCCACCCAAGTGCAATCGCCACGACAATCCCGATCAGAAATAAGGCGTTGATCTGCAGAGCCGCTTGGAGTTGGGGCACATTACTCCAGCCTCCGAGATCGATGGACGGCAATCGAGGAGCGGATGGTTGAATGTACGGTTTCCCCAGGAAAAAGGCTAACCCTGTTCCGAACAGCATCATCGCGATCCCCACTGCGATATCATTGACCCGCTGGTAGCTGCACAGCCAACTGTGCAAGGCGCCGAGCACCGCGCCGGCTAACCCGGCACACAAGACACCCAGCCACGGAGACCCGCTATGCAACGAGATGGCGTACCCCGTCATCGCGCCCATCACCAGCGTACCTTCAAGGCCCAAATTGATGCGGCCACTTTTTTCGGTCAAGCATTCGCCCAGCGAGACAAAGAGAAATGGGGTGCCGATCCGAATCGCTCCCCCCAGCACGGCAATTAAGACTCCCCACCAACCGACTTCCATCACGCTACCCCCTGTTTCTGCAACTTCGAAAATCGCCCGAACAGGGTCTCGCTAAACAGGATGACGAGGAAAATGATTCCCTGCATCACGAGCACGGTCGCATCCGGTAGTTCATGAGCTCGCTGCAACAATCCGCTACTCGCGCGGATTCCTCCCAACAACACGGCAACAGGCATAATAGCCAGCGGATTATTGCGTGCCACAAACGCGACGAGAATGCCGGCATACCCATAATTGGCGTTGAGGGTATCGTTGGCCCTGCCATGGATGGCCGCCACTTCCACCATGCCGGCCAATCCACCGGCTGTTCCCGCCACGAAACAGACGATGAGAATCAACCGCCCGACCGGCAATCCTGCGA
>JBKJZK010000197.1:0-5197 GCA_046715215.1 Nitrospiraceae bacterium | reverse complement strand
CCTTGTGCGACACCACCTGGATATACAACCGATTTTGTTTCGGGCTTAGCCAATTGGGATACCACCTGAATGCCTGATAGTTACCGGCTAACGTCCGGACCTTTCGTCGGAACTCCTGCCGATAATCCCCCGCAAGCTGATCAACGGCTATCGCCTGCCGATCAAACACCACACGAAAGCCTTGCATCGCAATCGTCATCGGCACGACCACATCGTCGAGAATCGTTCCGGGCTTAAGGGGCCTATACAGTTCTTTTCTAATCGCGTAAATCGCTCCGGTAGCCCCCACGACGGAATCAATTGCCGACTCCATAGATCGAATCGCTTTCTCAATCGTCCAATAGAGCCCCATCCCTTTCCCATCAGGCAGGCCCTTCTCCGATTCCAGCACCAGTTCACCGGTCACCGCCCCCACAGCGGGATCGGGAAAATGCGAGACCAGCCGCGCGACCACATCCGGGGCGAATCGCTGTCTGGCATCAGCGAATACAACAATTTCTCCCTCTGCAGTTGAGACACCGGCATTCAGCGCAGCGGCCTTTCCCTCTCGCTTCTCCAGCTGCACTAAACGTACTCGTCTATGGTCGAATGCGCTGACCACGGAGAACGTGTCATCAGTTGAACCATCGGACACAATGATGATTTCGAGATGGTCCGACGGGTAACGTTGCTCAAGGCAGTTATTGATGCGCGCCACTAGTCTCGGCGCTTCATTCCATGCTGCAATGACGATCGAGACTGCAGGGGTAATTGGCGCACGACTTATCAACGCTTGTGGTTTAAGCCAACTCCACACCGCCAAGAGCAGTGGGTAGCCACAAAAAGTATAAGCAACTAGAATGAGCGAGGTCCTCAACACGCTCTCAAAGACACTATCCATAGTCACCTGTGGCCTGTGAGGCTGCGGCCCCACTTAGCAGGATGCTGAAAAAGTCCGCAAGCGTCGTTCTCGCATCGTTCAGATCCTCAACGGGGACCCGGCCGCCTCACTAACTCGGCGGCGCGCACAAAATTGGTGCTCCTTATTCGTCGCACCGTGCGCCCCAGAGGGTACGCCTCCGGTCTTCACTCGCTGCGGCCTTGCTTGGATGTCATTTTGAGCATCCTGTGGGAGTTTCCTCCTGTTTTCCTTGACGTGCGGACCATTCAATTTCCACCGTGCCACAGTAGTTTTTCCGCAGCCTACTAGGGCGACAGCACCTCAATTTTGTCCTCGAATCTCAGCAGCTACCGCTACAGTTCAAGGGCCTGTTCGTCTGCGCGACCAACATGATGGACCGGCTCGATCCTGCCGTCCTCCGGCGGATCGATCTCAAAATCCGGTTTGGCTATCTCAGCACGGATCAGGAAGGAAAACTGTTTACGCGTGTCCTGGCAGACTTCCAGGGATACACTCGATCACGACGGTCTGCGGAGTCGGTGAAACTGCGGCTGTTACAACTCAGGACGTTGACTCCAGGCGATTTCGCTACCGCCGTCCATAAGGCGGGAGCTGGGGACACTCTATGATGCCGAGCAGCTGCTTGGTGTGTTGGAAGCCGAATGCCGGGCGAAGGAGAGCGGAGAGAAGCAGGTGAAAGGGTTTCATTCCTAATGCGCTGACCGTCAGGTTGCCAGCTGTCATTATGTGGGAGAAGGGTGGAATGACGTGGCTTCTATCAAATCATAGGAAGTGGTCAAGACCCGAAACAGTTACGCACATGAAATTGATAGTCATGCCAGCCCCCAATACCTGGACGGTTATGGTGGTGTAGCTGGATAGGTGGTAGCAAGTGTCTACGATTCATGACAACAAACTGCTCCCTCTCCCGCTGCCGGAGGCCTGGCCAGAAGAACCTGTGGATATTCTCAGCTACGTGGTCACGCCGGCTGGATGGGAAGCACTGAAAGATCTCACCAGAATCTCGTCAGCGAATCAGGTACGTATCCTGACCCGACTGATTTCGCAACCTGCGATCGACAAGATAGTTCAAGACGAAGGCCGATGGCATTACCTGCCGAGAAACCATGCCAAGGTGATCCTTTATCGTCATCAGAGGATTGCAGCGATGGGCTCCTTCAATCTCCCTCAACCCTCGCTGAAGAGTAACATCGAGTGCCTCTGCCACATGGAAGGAGCCAGTTACGCCAGGCTAGAGGAGGAATTCGACCGATATTGGAATGAGGCCGACAAGCAAGCCGCTGCACAAGCTGAGTACGATAAGCAAGCCATCGAATCTGAACAGTTGGATCCAGAAAACCAAAACGCACGCTCGGATTCGCCGGACGTGATCGACCAGGATCCGGAGCAATCACTCCCCGAAGACCCTGCGCGCGAGCCGTGGGATTACCAGAACAAAATCGTCCAGCAGGTCATGGATTGGCTGAAGGACGCAAGCAGATCAGATTCAGGCAGAATCGTCACGCTGCCCACCGGGGCAGGCAAGACGTTGGTGGCAGCTGAGGTCATCCGTCGAGTCCTGGAGCAAAATCCAGAGGCGCGCATCCTCTGGGTCTGCCACCGCGTAGAGTTGCTCCGGCAAAGCTGGTTGAGCATCCGTTGCCAGGTTGGCAGACTCGTCGCGTGCTTCGTGCCCCGGCATGTGCGCGAAGAGTCCAGCGTCCGAGACCCGGATGAGTTCCGTAGCAGCCGCGATCATCAAGTCATCTTCTGCACGCAAGGAATGTTACGTCACCTTCTGAAGCACAATCGCAGTAAGCACTTCGATCTGGCGGTAGTGGACGAGTGCCATCGGTTTCATCCCGAGGCCAAGAACTATCGCAACCTGCATGAATTCTGTAAGAAACGAGGCATTCCGCGCCTTGGCCTCACGGCGACACCGCTTCTCCAAAACAAACGGGGATTCGACCGGTATTGGGACAAGGAGCGTATGTTCGGCAAAGACCTGCTCCGGGAGCGCCTTGTCGGTGAAGGCTACCTGAGTCGCCTTCACCCGACGCTGACGAAGCAGTGGCTGACGAATTACGGAATCTCTTTCGAGTCTCAGAATGTGCGGGGTAATCATCTTGAGAAAGAGCTGCTTCCGCTGATCGGGGAGTTCAACAACCCTATCGTAAACCACGAAGTCGAAAATGCCTGGAAGGAATACCGAAGCCAGCGAAGTCGCGTACTCTGCTTCGCGGTTTCTATCCCCCATGTTGACACCCTGGTGAACGACTATTTCGCCGAAGATCCAGGCGTGCGAGCGATCCACAGCAAGCTCTCGAAGAAGCAAAACCGTGAGAATCTAGACTGGTTCAAGGATGGTACCGACCCTAAGCCGCGGATGCTCGTGTCGGTACTGATGGCAGCCGAGGGAATCGATATGCCGAGTACGGATTGTCTCTTTATGGTCCGGCCTACCTTCAGCCCAGAGCTGCACAAGCAGATGATCGGTCGCGGTTTTCGCGGTCCAAAGGCAAATGGCACCGAGGATTGTGCGGTCGTTGACTTCACTTACCAGTTCCTGGATTGCAACGACCGACCCCTGCAGCAAGAGACGACCGATGGTGAAATCGACGTACTGGAGGAGAAGCGCGTAACCGCGACCGATGGGGAGGAAGATCCTGATGATATTGATGCATCTGGAACGATCCTCACGGTTGGGGACTTGAAGAAGGAGATCGCCAGGCTGCAAGGCGACAAAGGGATGACCGTCCAGGATGCCTGCGAAAAATTGGCCAATAAGTTGGATTATGCAGCCTCCACACTCCTCAATTACTACCACACGAAAACCGATGACTATCCTCTGGGGTGGGAGGACCCCGAAGGCGAGCCCGCACCTCACCCCAACGAGTATGGTATTGCAGAGGGTAGTCTCTCGGAAGGAGATTGCATACGAACCACCAGTAACACCACGTCAGCCATTGTGCTAACCAAGCCCGATCTATATATCACAAGGAACAAGATGCAAGATCTCCGAATTGAGTATCCTCAGCGCTTCGAGGAGATTGCTTCCCTGACAAACGTTACACTCAACACATTGCAGGTGTACTGCAGTGAGTCGGAAAAATTTAAGCGATGGAAAGACAACAACAAGGATAAAGTGGGAAAAGTGCGCGCCATCTTGACCAAGCCTCTCACACGAGATGGCGACTCAGGCTAGCATCGGAGCAGAAAAGATGCCGGGAGTCTTTTCTGTCTCCTGTTGTGTGATGAACATGGAAGAGCCAAGGCCCCATAACCCTCGACATAAATCTTCTCTACGACAAAGTGGATGGGCGCCAATGGGAACCTGAGTTCGATCAGATTGTGGACCTTGCCCAACAAGGAAAGCTTAAACTATTCTTCACCGTGATATCTGACGTTGAAGACCTATCAGGTGACGCGAGGGAAGTTGCCATAAGACTCCTCATGGATGGAACGCTGAGCGAAGATCCGCAAGCCGGGACGCCGCGAGAGTTCCTGCCATATGGTCCTGGCGGTTATTCCGAAGATGATCCCCCACATCATGTGCTGCTCCGTACCCTATGGCCCAAGGCGGGCTTCATGAGTAAGAGCATGACAAACAAGGAAAACGACATTTTGAGTCTGCAAAGCCATGCGCGTAATGGCAGAGACGTCTTTCTGACACGCGATAAAGAAATCTTGAAAAAGAAGGAAGCCCTAAAGCGCAGCTTTGGCATTGTTGCTTTGTGCCCGAGAGAATTGCTGTCATCGCTAGAGTGACGAAGCACCTCAAGTCCTGCCATCACTCATAAGACCACTCGCTACCGGTGATCGTTCCCCTGTCGTCGAATCGGCTGCTCACCCTTGCAGCGAAGAGGCGTGCGCGGCGGCCCTTGATACCTTCGTTAGACCCAGTTCTCAACACGTAGACCCGGAACACGACGAAACTCTCTCGCATTGTTCGTAACGAGCCGCACCGCGAGGCTGAGCGCATGAGCGGCAATTAGGAGATCCATCGATCCGATCGGCGTCCCCTTCTGCTCGAGCGTTGCGCGGAGTCGTCCATAGGCTGCGGCTGCATCTCGGTCGAACGGGGCAACTTCGAGTGGAGAAAGAAACTGGGCGAGGGCGGCACGATTCTTCGTGGCATGCCGGCTCTTGCTTACGCCGTAGTCGAGTTCTGCTACGGTGATGCTGGAGACTCCGATATCGCCGACCGGATGCGAGAGGAACCGTTCGAGTACGGAGGGAGGATGTTGCTTGATGAGGTAGATACAGATATCGGTATCCAGCATCAGCTTCATGCGAAAGGCCGCTTCCGCTTTTGGA
>JBKJZK010000196.1:0-3942 GCA_046715215.1 Nitrospiraceae bacterium | reverse complement strand
GGCTAGCTGGCTTGAGGGGTCTCCTGCCTAGAGCGGGAGACCCTTTAAGCGCCCTTCCCTACCTACTACTGCTTCGAAGATAGACGGTTTGTAACCCCACAATCGACTTCGCATCCCTGATCGCTCCCGTCTCAATCATCCTCATTGCTTCCAGTAGAGGCATCTCGATCACGTCGAGGACCTCATCTCGATCGAGCTGTTGCCGACCTGCCGTCAACCCGGTCCCCTTGTAGACGTGGATCACTTCGTCGGTGAACCCTGGCGCGGTAAAGATGCTGGAGAGGAGCTCAAGCTTGCCGACTCGGTATCCGACTTCTTCCTCAAGTTCCCGTGCCGCGCAGACTCTGGGATCCTCGCCAGGGTGAAGTTTCCCCGCAGGGATTTCGTAGATGAACCCTCCTGCGGCATGGCGGAACTGCCGAATCAAGATGACCGTGCCATCGTCTTTCAGCGGTACCACCGCGGCCGCTCCGGGATGGCGCACAACTTCTAAATCGACTGTGATGCCGTTGGGCAGCGTGACGGTGTCGACATTCAAGTTCACGACGATGCCTGTGTAAATATTCTTGGTCATATCACTTCGTAAGGCGTGAGGGGTAAGGCGTTAGGCGTGTCAATAAACACACTCTCTCCACTCGCCTTACGCCTGACGTTTCACGCCTCACGCCTTCTTGCGCGTGTAGAACGGTGGCTTGACAATGTGTGCGGGGACACTCTTGCCACGGATTTCGATCAGGATGGAGCTGCCGGGCTCCGCAAAGCGCGCCGGCACATAGCCCAACCCGATGCCCTTCTGCAAAAGCGGCGAGAGATTGCCACTGGTAACGTCGCCGATGGGGCAGGAGGTCGCAGGGTCGAGGATTCTGAATCCGTGACGAGGCACGGCTTTCTCGACGAGTTCGAAACCGACGAATCGGCGAGCGACTCCGGCCTGTTTCTGCGCCAGGAGCGCCTGGCTGCCGATGAACCCGCCCTTCTGAAAACTGACGGTCCAGTCCGCATTGGCTTCGAGTGGTGTCGTAGCTTCGTTCATGTCGTTGCCATAGAGCAGATAGCCCATTTCTAACCGGAGGAGATCCCTCGCGCCGAGTCCCGTCGGCTTGAGTCCCCAGGCCTGTCCCTTGTCGACGAGCAGGTCCCAGAGGCGGCCGACATTGTCTGCGTCGATGTAAATCTCATAGCCCAGTTCACCGGTGTAGCCGGTCCGGGCCAGCAAACAAGAAAGGCCACCTATTGTGCCGTCACAGGTGTGATGGAGCTTGAGCCCTTCAAGCACCGTCCCGCCAAGACTCATGAGCAGCTCGCGAGATTTAGGTCCTTGAACGGCGAGCTGGGACAATTCGACTGACCGGTCTTCGAGACGAACCGTCTTGTCATGGGCAAGCTGGGATTGCAGCCACGACAGGATCTTCTCTCGATTCGAGGCATTCACACACAATAACAACTCGTCCGAGGTGAGTCGATAGACGAAAATGTCGTCTTTTATACCGCCGTTTTCGTTGCAGACCATGGAATACTGGGCTTGAGAAACGGCGAGTTTCCCGACATCGTTGGTGGTGACTCGTTGGAGGAAGGAGACAGCACCAGTTCCGGCGATTCGCACCCGCCCCATATGGCTCACATCGAAGAGCCCGACATGGGAACGCACGGTATGGTACTCGTCCACGACACCGCTGTATTGGAGGGGCATCTCCCATCCAGAGAAATCGACGAGTTTGGCTCCGCAGGCTTGATGATGCGTGATTAACGGCGTGCGCTGCATGACGTGGTTCACAGGCCAAGGAGTTCGACGTCGAAGATCAACGTCGCGTGTAAAGGAATCACACCGCTGGCGCCCTGTGCGCCATAACCGAGCTTGGCAGGAATGGTCAGCCTTCGCTTCCCTCCCACTTTCATACCCTTGACGCCCTCGTCCCATCCCTTGATGACTCGTCCAGCGCCCAAAGGAAAAGAGAACGGCTGGCCTCGGTCCACGGAACTGTCGAATTTGTTCCCGGTTTCTAGCCAGCCTGTGTAATGCACAGTGACGGTCTGTCCCGTCTCTGCCGTCGCGCCGGTTCCAATCGTGAGATCGACATACTGTAATCCCGATGACGTCGTGACTTCATTCCCTTCAGCACCTGCTTCCCGAAACGGCATGACGGCTCCTTCCTAATCGTCATTCACTCAACCACGATGACCGACGACAACAGAGTAAAGTAATTATTGCGCACCGAAACTCTTGCCAACGTCTGAGCCGGCGATCCTGAGCGAGAAATCTATGATCGTGCTGCTCTCACTGATGTTCCTTGCGGGAGTCAGGCTCGGAGAAAATGACTACACTCGCCGTGTAGCCATGCAGAAAGTTGCGCCCTCCGACCGGACCAATCTCGCCTTGGGCAAAGAACCCCGCTGTCGGGATGGGGCCAAGCCGTTCTTGCACGACCCCGCTATCGTGATGGGGTTGGCCGAAGAGTTCCTCTCCACGCCCACAACAACTGAACAGGAGCGCCCCGAGTGGGGGACTTTGGTGCTTTGCTCGATCCGCAGCCAGGAGAACGTGCAAGTCGTCGCTTGCAGACTTCGCATCGCGAAGGTGGAACTGCACGGTCTGACCTTCCTGAACGACGTCTCCAATCGCGACAGCTCCGGCCTGTTGATCCGCTCCGATGAGGTTTCGAACGAGGAAGTCGCCCCGCTCGAAATGACTCCCGTGCTCATCGATCACGATGCCGAGGTGCAACGCGCGTGGCGCATCGCGGCGTTGGGATCCCCCCATGGATTCAAAGACGTCCTGGAGCCGTTTCAGCGCCGAGACGCCGCCCAGTTCATAGATCATGTTTTGCTCCGCTCTCGTCACCACAAACCGTTCACCGATCGGACGGCAGCCTTGCGAGGTCACGGTTCGCACGGCGACCGGTCCGGAGAGTTGCACTCCCACCACGCCCCCGTCGAAGGCCTGCTCATTGAGGAGCAGCCGATTCTCTCCTGAATCCTGGCCTCCGCCGGCAAGACCCCCACCAACTTTGCCGCGAGGGTATCGGTCGGTCATGAGGGACAGGACCTCCTGCATCGGTGTAGAAAAGGGATCAGCGAGGAGAAGAAAGGTCGAGTCCTCGAGTCCCGGCTCCGGCCACCCAGGCATGCGGATTTGGTCCTGCAGTTGAGACACCGAGATCTGGAGCGGAGTCAGTTTAACATCAGGAAGGCACGCGACCCAGACCGTCAGGGCTGCAGCGGTTTCAATCTCTTCGGAGCCGGCGATGACACCTTCACCGGAACAGCCCAGACAGACCTTCGCTCGCAGTTCCCACTGCAGCATGGCTGAGATCATGGAGGCTTTGGCCGCATGGTGGGCGGAAAAGAAGACGAAGGCCAGATCGATGGGGGCCGTGCCAATTTGCCTCAGGATGGCATCCGCGAGGTCGCGGGTGGCGGCTTCGGTATCGGTCTTGCGCGAGAGTGCCGTCGCGAATTGAAGCGTGGTCGGAGTGGTCGTGCCGATGGAATGATATGTCATGGTACGAATGTTTCTTCCTGCGGTTGCCGATAGAATAGCAGGATGCTCAAAAAGGCTGGACTTCTCACCCGCCCAACCCTGGCGCGCCGAGACGCGCCTTGTCCCAAGCAAGGCCGCAGCGAGTGAAGGGCCGAGGAGGTACATACCGCACTTCGTGTGGGCCGTTCGCCTTTAGAATAGATCTTGGCGAACGGAAAAACCCATCCAGTGCTTCCGACTTCCGAGAAGCTTTTCCTCAACGTTGAGGGTTTGAACGATGCGAGAACGAAGCTGGCGGACTTTTTCAGCATCCTGCTAGACCCCTGGATCCATCCGTTCCGGTCGGTCTTTAGCCAACTTCTTATAGTAGCGCCACAAGTAGGAATGGTAGTCGTCGAGTTGGGCCAGGAGATAGTGCAGTTCTGCAGGATCTTCTGTCTCCACGGCATGAGCCATGCGGGTTC